>DATMSL010000074.1:0-4591 GCA_035565435.1 Dyadobacter sp.
ATCAAGGTAGTTGGCAAGATCGACCTGGATGCAAAACGACCGGTAGTACAACAGCCTGCACCTGAGGAGCAACCAAAGCCGGAAGCTCCCAAAGAAGTAGTTGCAGAAGCACCGAAGCCTGCTCCTGCGCCGGTTGAGAAGGAGGAAATCAAACCGATAGCGGCCCAGCCTGAGCCTGTGAAGGAAGTTCTGGCAGAAGCGCCTGTGAAAGAAACTCCCGCTGCACCAGCAGCGCCGGCCGCAGAAACGCCGGTTAAAGAGGAGCCGCGCCCAGCCGCACCTGCGGAAGCAAAGCCAGCGCCTGCACCTGCGCCAGTTGAGCCGAAAGAGTCAGCGCCAGTTGCTGAAAAACCAGCACCGGCTGCTCCGGAACCAGCCAATACAAGCGAAGAACAACCAGCAGGTGAATCTGAGCTGATCGAGGCGCGTGGCGAACAACTCAGAGGATTAAGGGTAGTTGGAAAAATCGAGCTTCCTACAAATAAAAAGAAAGATCCGGTTGCTTCCAGCGATAATGCCGCTGACAAGAAACGCCGCAGAAAAAGAAAAAGAATCCGTGATGGCGCGGCAGCCCCTGGTGAAAACCGGCCGGCCGATGCGAATCCAACCGCAGGCGCCAACACCAATACCAACGCTGGTGGCACCGATGCTAACCGCAACCGTCCGAGTACGCCCGGCAATAACACGCAGGGTAACCAGCAGGGCGGCGGACAACGTCCGGCGCAAGGTGGTCAGGGCAACCGCGGAGGCAATAACAATAGCAACAACCGCAGAGGCGGCCGTCGCGAGGAGGTTTCCGATAAGGAAGTTGCCAGCAATATCAAAGCTACAATGGCCCGTATGGGTGGTGGTAGCGCCAAAGGTCCGGCCAGAGGAAAAGGCCGTCGCCGCGACCGCGCAGATCAGAACGATCCGAACGGTTTCGAGGATGAAGAAACAAAGGTATTGCGCGTAACCGAGTTCGTTTCCGCAAACGACCTGGCCTCGCTGATGGACGTGACGGTGCAAGAGGTAATCTCTGTGTGTATGAGCATGGGTATGTTCGTTTCGATCAACCAGCGCCTTGATGCAGAAGCTATTACTTTCATTGCCGATGAATTCGGGTTTGAAGTAGCCTTTATTTCTGCCGAAGAAGAAGTACAAAACGACGTTCAGGAAGAAGTCGACGACGAGGACAGCCTGAAAGAAAGAGCACCGATCGTAACGATCATGGGTCACGTTGACCACGGTAAAACATCGCTTCTTGACTACATCCGTCAGGAAAACGTAGCAAGCGGCGAGGCCGGCGGTATTACCCAGCACATTGGTGCATATAGCGTTAAAACAAAAACCGGCAAACCGGTAACATTCCTCGATACACCAGGTCACGAGGCATTTACCGCCATGCGTGCACGCGGTGCGAAAATCACCGACGTGGTAATCATCGTGATCGCAGCGGACGACAGCGTCATGCCGCAAACGCGCGAGGCGATCAACCACGCGCAGGTAGCCGGTGTACCTATCGTATTTGCATTCAGTAAAGTGGATAAGCCAGGTGCCAACACCGAGAAGATCCGCGAGGAGCTGGCCAATATGAACCTTTTGGTGGAAGAATGGGGTGGTAAATACCAAACCCAGGAAATCTCTTCCAAATCAGGGTTGGGTATCGACGAGTTGCTTGAAAAAGTATTGCTCGAAGCGGAATTGCTCGAACTGAAAGCTAATCCGGACCGCCGCGCGGCAGGAACCGTCGTGGAAGCATCGCTCGATAAGGGCCGCGGCTACGTGACGACGATCCTGGTTCAAACCGGTACTTTGAAAGTGGGAGACGTGGTATTGGCCGGTGCGCACTTCGGTAAGGTGAAAGCAATGACGGATTACCTTGGAAAAAGGCTCAAAACAGCGGGCCCATCCATGCCGGTGCAGTTGCTTGGTCTTAACGGCGCCCCGCAGGCAGGTGACCGTTTCAACGTCTTCGAAAACGAGCGTGATGCACGTGACATTGCGACCAAACGTGAGCAGATCCAGCGCGAGCAGTCGATCCGGACCCGCAAGCACATTACGCTGGAGGAAATCGGCCGTCGTAAGGCGATCGGAACATTCCGCGAGTTGAACCTGATCGTAAAAGGTGACGTGGACGGTTCAGTAGAAGCACTCTCGGATTCATTGCTGCAACTCTCGACTTCCGAAGTTCAGGTAAATATCATTCACAAGGCGGTGGGTCAGATTTCCGAATCCGACGTCAACCTTGCGATTGCTTCCGATGCGATCATCGTTGGATTCCAGGTTCGTCCTTCTTCGAATGCGAAGAAAATGGCCGAGCAGGATCAGATCGAGATCCGCCACTATTCGGTAATTTACCAGGCGATCGAAGAGATCAAGGATGCGATGACGGGTATGCTGGCTCCGACGATCGAAGAGATCATCACCGGAAACATCGAAATCCGCGAAGTATTCAAGATCAGTCGCATTGGTACAATTGCAGGTTGCTACGTTACGGATGGTTATGTGAAACGTAACAACAAGATCCGCGTGGTCCGCGACGGTATCGTACTTTACACAGGTGAAATCGACTCGCTGAAACGCTACAAAGACGATGTTCAGGAGGTAAGAAACGGTTACGAATGTGGTTTGAGCATTAAAAACTACAACGACATCGAAATCGGCGATATCATCGAAAGTTTCGAGCTACGCGAAGTAAAACGGACGCTTTAATCAGCTACCGATATAATGAAAGCCTGCTTCTTTTGCGAAGCAGGCTTTTTTAATGCTCTTTTTGCTCCACATTAATTCCGGTCGATCCCCAGTTTCCCCTTAACCTCGGTCAGAAGCTGGCAGCACGCCGCGTAAAGCCCGGGATTTCCCATATTAATCTTCCACAAATAACTATCCACCTCCCGCGCATACACCCGCGCAAAACCCGGGTCATGCTCGGTCAGCGAAAGCATATTGTCGATAATATCCGCATACTTGACCGTCTGGGCGATCGGTCTGGAGGTAATAATACGAGCCCCTTCCAGCTCCTTTCTCTGCGCACGGTTCAGCGATGGATATTTGTCATGGGTATACTTGTCGGTAAGATCATCCACGCCGGCCAGAATAACCTCGTCTTCTTCGATATTATACCCATAGCTCAGCAGTTTTGATGATAATTCGGCCAATGAACACTCCGTATCTTCAATGAGATCATGGCAAAGGGCAATCTCTGTTTCATAACCATGCTTTACATACTGGTCGATCCGGTCAGCTACGCTGAGCAAATGAGTGTAGTAAGGAGCTCCGGTGTATTTCCTTATTTGCGAACCGTGCATCTCCTTTACAAAATCAAACAATTTCCATTGTCGGTCGCTGAGTTCCATTGAGTAGTTGGGATTACTTTATAGCCCATAAGCTAAACAATTTTACTTTGCTTTCACAAGTCTTTTTGTTTCAAACCCGCCACCGACGGTGCCCAACCGCAAGAAGTAAATGCCCGGCAAAACATGGGTCAATGGCAAGCTCACCTGTTCTGTCATTGCCTGGAACGTGCTCACACGTCTTCCTGCCTGATCGAATAGTTCCACAGAGGAAATTACAGCGTTTGAACTTTTCAATGTAGCTGAAACCGTCGCCGGATTGGGGTATAATGCAATGCCATGCCCGGTGCTGGTGAATACATGACATATTTTACTATAAGCAAACGAACTGTCGGCATCCACCATTTTCAACCGGTAGTAACGTTCACCGGATATTATTTCTTCATCACGGAAGCCATAGTAAACCGCCTGGCCAGACTCTCCTTTGGCCTTCAGACGACCGATCTGACGCCAGTTCTTTGCATCACCCGAGCGTTCGATACCAAAATAGGCACTAAGCGTTTCGCTTGCCGTTTCCCAGAACAAATCGACGCTTTTCTCTGACTTTTGCGCAGTAAATGCAGCCAGCCGAACTGGTAACGCGGTGTCGAATACAAACTGGTCGAATGCAAAGACGACGCCGGGAAATTCAGGCCCATAGGCAAATGGCTGCAATTGCCTGATACGAACCTCATCCACATCGCTGAATATTGCGGCATTCATGCTCAGTACCTGCTTGGAAATGCCATCGCCTATCAGGTTGAAATCCTGTTCTCCGACTTTGACATTATCCCGAAAACCCTCAACCGTGATACTAATATGGTCCTTTCCCGCAGCATTGGTATAATCGTAGATATAAAAACTCGTCAAATGCCGGTTGGAACCGTCATTGACCTGAATCCGGAAATAGTAGGGGTCGTCGAAATTAAACTGATCTCCAACATAGATCAAGCCCGAATCTCCAAAACCGTTGCCTTCCGACGACGATTCATAATAAATTTGTTCATCGTCAGGCTGAATAGTCAGGTTTTGATCCACTACCGAAAACGTAAAATTCCCGACCGCAATGCTGCGGCCAAGGCCCGCATTATGGGCATATCCCTGGTCGTCGAAAGTGACAGTTTGGGCATAGGTATCAAACAATGGCATCAGAGATAAAACTCCTGCCAGAAACAGCACAAAAACAGAACCGTTGGAGCAAAGCTTTTTCATCGAAGTACATGTTTAGCATAGAAACCAGGCATGGAGCCATGCCTGGTATTTTTGTAGAGATAAGG
>DATMSL010000075.1:0-19811 GCA_035565435.1 Dyadobacter sp.
AACAAAACACTTTTTGCTTCCGGCCCCATATTAAACAGTAAATCAACAATACTTAAATTCCCCACAAAATCATTCCCGAAGGTCTGGTAATAAGGCGCAGGGCTGTAATATTTATGCAAATCCGGCTGTTTTCGGTTGTTAATTAGCGATATAGCGTTTACAGCGCCTTTTTCACTAATTTCCGCTCCTGACAAATTGTACTGAATGTCCTTTTTAATACCAGTCAATCTAAGACAAATTGTCAACAATTCATAGTTCAAATCGACGAGGTATGCCAGCTTCTTTTCGTAAACACGCTTAAACTCATGGGCGTAATACTCGTAAAAAGGAGATTTTCCGTAGGCTGACTGCAGGCATCCCAGATGGCGCCGCGTCCAATCCTGGTTATAGTCGATCAAAATATCTTTCGTGGAGCTCGCTGCCTCATATCCTTTCACAGGAATCGTCAGCGTATCTATTTTATTGGTAGTGAGTACATTGCAGCGATTTCTGTAAGTCTGCTTCACATACCTCTCCTCAACGTCAATGTAGACCCGGCCGTACTGTAATATACAAGTAAAATACTCTAAACAAGGCAGATACTGCAATTCAATCCGTACTTCCGTGGACTGATCCTCTTTAACTAAAAAATCCGACACTATCAAATATGGTAAAGGCTTATGATATTATCAAAAAATTTATAATAATTATTTTGCACAGTCAACAATGTTCAATAGCAACTTAAATCATTACAATTTTTGACCTCAGAGGAAGATACTTACATCGCCCAATCCTTCCCGAATGATCTCAAAATCATCGCCGTCCGCCTTCACAATAGTGGACGCCACGTTGCCTCCGTAGCCCCCATCCACCACCATATCCACCTGGTGCTGAAACTTCTCGAAGATCAGTTCCGGATCGGTTGAATATTCGATAATTTCGTCGTCGTCGCGGATAGAAGTCGTCACGATCGGGTTCCCTAACTCTTTTACGATCAAACGGGGAATAAGGTTGTCTGGCACCCTGATTCCGACCGTTTTTTTATTCGTATTCAGTAATTTGGGGACATTGCTCGTCGCTTCCAGAATAAACGTATACGGCCCGGGAAGCACTCGTTTCATGGTTTTGAATGCGGTATTCCCCACTTTCGCGAAGTCTGAAATGTGGCTCAGGTCGTAGCAGATAAATGAAAAGTCGTTTTTCTGGGGCTTGATACCCTTGATACGCGCTATTTTCTCGACGGCGCGGGTGTTGTAAATGTCACAGCCGAGACCGTACACCGTATCGGTCGGGTAAATCACCAAACCTCCGTCGCGAAGGCAGTCCACTACCTGACGGATTCGACGTTCGTCAGGGTTTTGGGGATAAATTTTAACAAACTCAGCAGGCATAACGGAAATTTTACTTTTTGACCTAACAAAATCAAAATGCAAATCCTTCCTGCGGCGTCATTTTTTTTAAGTTTTCAATGTAGAACCTATATGCGAAATTCACCGGCAAATGCAGCCTGCACATCAGTACGATCAGCTCTGTCTGCAAGCCCGGATTCTCGATATAGTTCAATAACCGGCGAAAACGCACAGCCAGCTCAAACTCCTGCGCGTACAGACATTTACGGATAAATGTACGAATACGCGCCGCTAAAAGATCGAACTCTTTCTGATCGCGGTTGAGGTCGTAGGCTTTGTTGCAAACCGCATAATACGACTGCAGCATTCCGCTCCCTTTTTTGTAAACACCGGTTGAAAGCGACGTTTTGAGCACTCGCTTTTTGGTCAGGATTTCGTCGAGATAGAAGTATTTAAAACGGACTGACGACCGCACCCAGAAATCAAAATCCTCAAATGCCAGCGTTTCGTCATAGCCACCCAAGAGCTGCAATGTGGCCGTCCGCATCATCATCGTTGGAGTACAAATGAAATATTTTTCCAGAATATTCTTGTAAACATCTCCCGAGGGCACCTTGCAGGCGGCCTTCCCTTTGTTATCCATCTCATAGTGGTAATGCAGCTGCTGGCCGGACTTTCCGATGTACCGCGCATTGGTGAACACAACGGCGTAGTCTTCGGAAAGCGTCTCGAAAGCTTCCACCTGCTTTTCGATCCGGTCGGCGATCATCACGTCGTCCCCGGAAAGATCAATCACATATTTACCTTGAGCGATGGTAAGCCCCTGGTTAAATGCCCTGCAAAGACCGATATTATGACGGTTGCGGATTACCTGAAAGGCGGGCGCCTTTCCTTTGAAACTTTCGATGACACCCAGCGTATTGTCTTTGCTCGCATTGTCGATCACGATCAGCTGGATGTAGGGATAAGTCTGGTAAAAAACGGAAGTCAAAGCTTCCTCAATGTACTTCTCCTGATTGTATGCCGTCAGGATAACTGTAACGAGTGGTTTTTCCAAGTTTGTCATGTCGTGCGCTCCACGCGGTCCCTTCATTTACGGTGTGTATTCGGAGGGGATAAGGGCACCGCACCACAAAATTACCAACAACAAACCGGAGATGCCGATAATGTTATTATCCGGCTAATCACCGCTTTACAGAGCGCTTGGAAATAAGCCGCCCACGTGCCCGGTTGATACTCGCATTAATTTCAAAGCCCAGAATTATTACAAACGCAAGAAGGTAAATCCAGATCATCAGGGCGATCATCGTTCCGATCGAACCGTAGAGCTTGTTGTAAGAGCTGAAACGTGAAAGGTAGAAGGAAAATCCGTAAGTAGCCGCAAGAATGAGAATGGACGCGATCACCGAACCCGCGTTGACGAATGTGAACTGACGCCCGTGTGAGGGCGCGAACCGGTAGATGATCGAGATCGTCAGCATCAGCGAGCCAAAGCTGATCACATAACGCAGGATATTAAGCAAGGCAATGAGCCAGTTATCACGAATAATGTGCCAGTCACCTATGATGTTCATCACGGCATCGCCGACGATCAGCAAAACCACCGAAAGAAAAAGTACCGCGATCAGCAGCAGCGTAAGCATCATGGCAATGCCCCGGATGGCTAGGAAGCCACGTGTTTCTGTATCATCATACACCATATCAAATGCCCGCATGAGCGACATCATGCCATTGGTGGACGCGATCATCGCGAAGATAAAACCGAGCGAGAGCACACCGGAACGTGGCCGGCTCACAATGTCCAGGATCGTCTGGTCGGCGGCCTCGAAGGTACCGCGCGGCATATTGTCGCGGAGCAATGCAAAGATCATCTGATCCAGGTTTTCGATCGGGATGTAGGGAATGAGCGTAAAGAGGAAGATTATACCCGGAAATGCAGCTAATGTGAGGCTATAAGCCACCGCCGAAGCACGCTGGTCAATCTCGTGCTTCTTATTGCTGTTGATCAGGTTCAGGAGAATATCATACAACGACACTGTTCCCCGGAAGAGCGTAGTTTGCTGCAACCAGATAATAATGCGCTTGATGTGGCGGTTTATCAGCAGTTTTTCAAGCATAACCGGCCGCGTGTTATCCCTTTGATTCAAAATAGGGTCTCAGTTTTTCCAGCAGCTTGTCGGGCGCCGGGCATAATTTGCCGGTATCCATCCGCTGGAAAACCAATGTGGTATCCCCGGTATTCAGCAAAACACGTTCCTGGTTGCGTATTTCATAGGCAAACCGGATACGTACACCAGGCAATTCTTCGATTTTGACCAGAATATTCAGCTCGTCGTCGTACCGGGCTGGTTTCAGGTATTTATAATGACATTCATAAACCGGCATCATTACGCCCGAATCTTCCATCGCCTTATAATGAAAATCCAGGCTCCGCAATGCCTCTACCCGGCCGATCTCGTAATACCGCGCATAATTTCCGTAATACACATATCCCATCTGGTCGGTATCGGCATACCGCACCCTGATGCCCTTGACTTCGTGAACAAACATCCTTACTTCATGATTTTCAACCGGTTCAACTCAGCCTGATAGAGACGCGCATTGTTGAGGTGGTCGGCGTAATTGGTGGCAAAAGCGTGGTACCCCGAAAGGTCGGCTTTGGCACACATATAAGTATAATCGTGCTTTTCGTAATTCAAAACCGCGTCCAGCGAGTTGAAATCCGCAACACGGATCGGCCCCGGAGGCAAACCCGTGTTAATATAGGTATTGTAAGGCGATTTGATCATCAGCTGCTGGTTGAGAATGCGCTTGATCGCGAAATCCTGCAATGCAAATTTGATCGTCGGATCGGCTTGCAAGGGCATATTGGCGTGCAGGCGATTGATATACAAGCCAGCTACGCGTGGGCGCTCATCCACTTTACGCGCCTGTTCTTCTTCTACAATTGAAGCCAGGATCGAAACCTGAACGGGCGTCAGACCAATTTCTTCGGCTTTCGCGATCTTCTCGTCAGTCCAGAACTTCTTGTACTCGCTGTGCATGCGATCAAGAAACTTCTCGGTACCGGTCGTCCAGTAGATTTCGTAGGTATTGGGCAGGAACATCGACACGATCGTCAATGTATCGAGGCCGTATTTGTTACAAACCGCCGGGTCGTTCAATGCCTTGCGGAAATTGTCTTCCCCAAACTCGAAACGGGCACCAATGCGTTTGATCAGGTCCTCTTTCAGACGGATATTGTTGAACGTGAGCTTCACCGCATCCTGGTTACCCGATGAGAGCTTTTTGATCACCTCGTAGTTGTTGCTCTCCGGCTTGATCACGTACCGGCCCGGCTTCACTTTCTCCGTGTATTTCAAAAATTTGGCCAGAAACTGAAACGAAATATGGTCATTGATCACTTCATAGCGGTTCAATGAGTCCAGCACCGTTTTATAGGTAGCGTTTTCAGGCACGAGCAACACAAAGCTCGATTTTTTATCGACCTGCAAATTCGGCGTCCGGAAGATCTGCCAGAAATAGAAAGAGAAGGTGGTGACAAGGATCGCGATCGTGATGAACAACCCTATTCTAAAATTGCGCGACATATGTTTTAGCTGTCGGCCTTCGGCAGTCGGCCGTCGGCTTTTGTTTTTTCTTGTTTACAAATTAATTTCAAATGGTATGTCGAAACGCTTCGCCAGTTCATCGAGTGACAAAACTACCGGTTCTAGTAGTTTGATACCCTTCATGCTGCGTTCCGCTTCCATTTCACGCTCAGGATCACCGGGAATGAGCACTTTTTCACCATCCACCGCTCGTGCATTACGGAATGCGCCGATCCATTTGTCCATATCCGCCTTAAACTCCTCGGCCGGACGAAAGCCGTCCACACGCATTGCGCCGAGAAAATGCCCGGTACCAAGCCCCACACTCTGCTGCACGCCCATGAAACCGGCGGTAGCGAACGGTGGCACCCATGGCCCAAAGTTAGCACCGGAAAGTACTCCGGAAAAAATATCCACTATCGCACCCAGGCCGTAACCTTTATGACTGCCATGCTCGCGGTCGGAACCGAGTGGCAACAAACCGCCTCCGCTTTTCACGGCATTGGAATCGGTGGTAGGGTTACCATCCGCGTCCTGAGCCCATCCTAGCGGCGCTGGAAGGCCTTTTCTTTGTAATATTTCAAATTTACCGTAAGCAACTGCAGTCGACGCGAAGTCTGCCACAAAGGCAGGTTCTGTCAATGCGGGCACCGCTACGGCAATGGGATTTGTACCTAATAATTTATCCAATGAAAAGGTTGGGGTAACGAGCGGCGCGGCGTTTGTCATCGTCCATCCGATCATATCCTTTTGCAATGCGAGCATGGCATGATAACCTGCAATGCCGAAATGGTTCGAATTCCTAACTGAAACCCAGCCGGAGCCTACCTTCTCTGCCTTTTCCATTGCAATTTCCATGGCTTTGGGCGCCACTACCAATCCCAATCCGCGATCGCCATCGACCACAGCGGTGCTTGGCGTTTCATAAGCGATAGTCACATTAGGCTTCGGATTCAGGCGACCGTGGTCGTACAGCCTCACATAACCTGCCAAACGGGCGATCCCGTGGGAATCCACACCGCGCAAATCCGCGCTGACCAACACTTCGGAAGCCAGCCGGGCCTCTTCCTGAGAACATCCTATTGCCAGAAAAACTTCTTCGGTAAAATGTTTTAAATAACTGGCCTGATACATATACGTCAAATAATGAACTTCTTGCTAATTTTGCCCTACCGCCAACCAGCGCGCACCGCGTGCCGCAACTAGCTGTCTGCAACTAGCCGTTCGCGCTCGGCGTGCAAATATGGAAATTAAAAACTCATTCCTCAAACGCATCATCAGCTACTTCATCCGGGGGCTTGTACTGGTGGCGCCACTCTACGCAACCGTCCTCATTATCTGGTCGGGCGTCGAATACCTCGACAATATCCTTCCGATCGAAGTAAACATTTCCGACCAGCAAACGCTTTACCTACCCGGCCTGGGCGTGCTGATCATCATTTTCGGCATTATCCTGCTCGGTTTTCTCTTCTCGACCATCGTCCCGCAGTCGTTTTTCAAGTTCACCGAAAGCATTATGCGGCGCATTCCGCTGGTGAGTTTGATCTACTACTCTATTAAGGACCTTATACTGGCATTTGTCGGGGATAAAAAGAAGTTCAACCAGCCTGTGCTGGTGACGATGTACAAGGATACTAATATTAAAAAGATCGGTTTCATCACCCAAACCGACCTCAGCCACCTCAAAATCGCCGACCATGTGGCGGTATATATGCCACTTTCCTACTCGCTTTCAGGCGAACTTTTCATTGTACCTGCTGAGAATGTAACGCCCGTTGACGCCAAAGCGACGGATGTCATGAAGATGCTTGTATCCGGTGGTGTATCTGTAAAGGTTTCTAAGGAAGAAACAGCTGAGGACGACTAGTTTAACCCGTTTTTAATGAGCAACAATGCAACAGTTGTGCCCGTTTAAGAGAATGATTCCCTATATTTGAACCATTCTTTTAGTACTATGAGACAACTCCTTCCCATTGTCGTTTTGCTGTTCCTGGGGAATATCAAAGCATGGTCGCAAGACCATTATGACCCTAAAAAAACCCTTTCCAGTGAAGAACTCTTTCTGAAACAGGGCAGCAGCAGCCGGGTAATCGCCACGCCGGGACAAAAATATCTGGTACTCGACGCTTCACCCGTCATTGGCGGGTTCCACCGATACCGTTTCTTTCCGGGGGACAATATCAAATTCCGGATGAAAAACGAAACGATCCGCTTCAATGAAACGATCGCCTCCGTGGACGACTCCGCTTTTACGATAGGCGTAGTAAACGAGGCCGTTGGCCGGATGGATTACCAGCGCATATTGCTCGAAGACATTCGCCTGTTGAAGGTTTCCCGGAGAATTCCCTTCGTTTCACAGGCTGCCCCATTACTTCCGCTGGCCGGTCTGATCTTCATCGGCGCCGATTTCTTCAACAAAGGCGTCGACAACAAGCGCTACACCACCGACACTTCCACGCTCGTCATAGGCGGTTCGCTCATGGCTGCGGGGTATATTTGTTATAAATTCACGTTCGCTTCCCTGAAAATCAATTCCAGGAATAAGCTGAAAGTGCTTGAAACCTATTAATTGCAGAAACACCATACTTACAAGTGAAATCCATTCTCGTTCATCCCCCCCAACAACCCATACGTGCTGAAATACAGCTTGCCGCATCCAAAAGTGAATGTAACCGCGCGCTGATCATCAATGCGCTCACCGGTTTTCAGTCCGAGCTGACCAACATTTCCGAAGCCCGCGACTCGCAAACCATGCTTCGCCTGCTCAATTCCAACGACGCCGTGGCGGACGTGATCGACGCGGGCACCACCATGCGCTTTCTGACGGCCTATTTTTCGGTTACAGGCCAAAAGAAAACCATGACCGGCACGCCACGCATGTGCGAGCGCCCGATCGGGATCCTGGTGGACGCGCTGCGCAAGCTCGGGGCGGATATTACCTACGAAAAAGTGGAAGGCTACCCGCCGCTCCAATTGAATGGTTTCAATTACTCGGGAAACAACGAGCTGACCATGCGCGGCGACGTGAGCAGCCAGTACATTTCGGCATTGCTGATGATCGCGCCGCAATTACCTGCCGGTTTGAAAATCAAATTGGAAGGCGAAGTAGGTTCAAGACCGTACATTGAAATGACTTTGAACCAAATGGCGCATTTCGGTATCGAATACATCGCCGACTGGGAACATAATATACTGACAATCCCCCCATTCAAATACCAGCCTAAACCTTACGCCATCGAATCCGACTGGTCGGGTGCGAGCTACTGGTACAGCATTGTGGCATTGGCCGAAGATGCGGAAGTGGAATTGCTGGGATTGAAGAAAAATTCATTGCAGGGCGATAGCGCCATTGTCGACATTATGCGCCACCTGGGTGTGGAAAGCGTATTTACCGATCGTGGCGTGCTTCTGACCAAAATACCTGCGAAAGCATCGTTGGGCTGGGATTTCACCAACTGCCCTGATTTGGCCCAGACGGTAGCAGTTGTGTGCGCGATCAAAAAGATCCGCCTGTCGCTTACCGGCGTAGAAAGCCTTAAAATCAAAGAAACCGACCGCATTTTTGCATTACAGCAGGAACTTAAAAAGCTGGGCGCAGAACTGAATGAGGTTGAAAAAGACCATTTATACGAAGTAACGACCCTCACCGACGTTCCGACCGAGCCGGTACCATCCATTCACACCTACGACGACCACCGTATGGCAATGGCGTTCGCGCCCGTAGGCATGGTAAGCCCGATCCTGATCGAAGAGCCAGGCGTGGTCGTAAAATCCTACCCTGGTTACTGGAAAGACCTCGCTAAGGTTACCACCTGGGAAGAAGTTTAGAATATTCACCATCTGGAATTGTTTATGGAAACTGTCTGGTCGTTCCTGGCATCGGTGCCTGTCTGGCTCTATATTATCCTCGGCATCGCGCTTATTATCGCGCTCAGGGATATTTTACAGAAAAGGCACACCATTCAGCATAACTTTCCATTGGTAGGACATTTCCGGTACATGATCGAGACGATCGGGCCGGAGCTGCGCCAGTACATTGTAGCCAACAATCGGGAGGAGCTGCCATTCAACCGCCGGCAGCGCTCCTGGATTTATGCTTCTTCCAAAAAGGAGAACAACTACCAGGGCTTCGGTACCGACCAGAATATGCAGGAAGCGGGTTATGTGCTCATCAAGCCCGCCATGCTTCCCTATCGCGTGGATTCTACCCACAGCCACCACGTCAAAAACGGCAACGATCCACACCATTACACCATTCCGAGTGCCAAGGTCATCGGCGCATATCACCAGCGTAAGCGCCCCTACCGCCCGCGCTCGGTCGTGAACGTGAGCGCGATGAGCTACGGATCGCTTTCTGCCCGCGCGATTGAGTCATTAAACAAAGGTTCTTTCAAATTCGGCAACTACCATAATACCGGCGAGGGCGGACTTTCCCCTTACCACAAATATGGCGCGGATGTGGTTTTCAATATGGGGACCTCATACTTCGGCGTGCGCGACGACGACGGTAACTTTGTGATGGAAAAGCTTGTGAAGCTGATGCAGAACAACCCGAGTGTGCGCATGATCGAGCTTAAACTCTCGCAAGGTGCGAAACCGGGCAAGGGCGGCGTGCTGCCGGCCAGCAAAATCACGGCCGAAATCGCTGAAATCCGCGGGGTACCGATCGGGAAGGACGTTGTTTCGCCGCCTTACCACAGCGCGTTCTCAAATGTGCGTGAAATGATCGACTTCATTGAAGCGATGGCTGCCCAAACCGGCTTACCCGTAGGCATTAAATCCGCCGTGGGCAAAACGGAAATGTGGGAAGAGCTGGCCGACCTTATGGTCGAAACCGGCAAAGGGCCCGATTTCATTACCATCGATGGCGGCGAAGGCGGTACCGGCGCAGCACCTCCGTCATTTGCAGACCACGTATCGTTGCCGCTCGTTTTTGCATTCAGTACAGTTTACAAAATATTCCAGAAACATAATCTGAACGACAAGATCACCTTCATCGCCTCGGGCAAACTTGGCTTGCCTGCGCAGGCCGTCATGGCATTTGCGATGGGCGCCGACATCATTAATGTAGCGCGTGAGGCGATGCTTTCGATCGGCTGCATTCAGGCGCAGAGCTGCCATACCAACCGCTGTCCTACCGGCATTGCCACCAACAACAAATGGCTGGAATCGGGCATCGACCCGGCATTGAAAAGCGAGCGGTTCAATAACTATATGAAAACCCTGGCGAAGGAGATCATCGAAATCACCCATGCTTCGGGCTACGAGCATCCTTGCCAGTTCGGAATGGCGGATATTGATATTTCGATGGGCGATAACAACCGCACCATTACATTGGCCGATAATTATGGTTATCTCAAAACCGTCGTACCCTTCCCCGGCATCAAAGCATTGCTCGAATGCGACCACCTCGGCGGTCGCGATATACCGGGCGAAAAAGTAGCCTAGCCACAGGATAACCGCCACAATTTTGCCTTTGGAGAAGTATATGGAAACAGGAGCGGCGAACGTTGCTTTCAAAAAAACGCGTCCATGAAAAAAACTTTACTGCTTACTGCATTCTCATTCCTACTTATCCGGCTCACGGCTTTCGCGCAGAGCTACCCGAGGTATCTCGTGCTTTTTAAAGACAAAGCCAATAGCACCTATTCCGTCGATAAGCCAACTGAATTTCTATCCCAAAGGTCCGTCGATCGTCGTAAAAAGCAGAACATCGCTATTACTGCAAACGACCTCCCCGTCAATGCAAGCTACCTGACGGCCATCCGGCAAACCGGGGCGAAAGTTATCTATCCCAGCCGATGGTTCAATGGAGCATTAGTGGAAGCATCCGACGCCCAACTCACGCAAATCAAGGCGTTGGCATTCTACAAAGGCATTGAGCTGAATCTGCCCGTTGCCAATATTACTTCCAAATCACCCGGCATTGCCCGTACCGCAGGCACGCACCAAAAACTGGGTACAACCGCCGATATCGATTACGGCAAAATGAATACGCAGCTTGCCCTCATGGAAGTGGCCGACATGCATAAAAAAGGCTTCCAGGGGGAAAATATGCTCATCGCCATTCTCGACAATGGCTTTGCCAAAGGTGATGAAGTACCTTATTTCAAACAGGTACGCGATGAAAAACGCATTATCGACACCCACGATTTTGTTGCCCGCGACGGCAATATCTACAACGACGGCTTCCACGGGCTGAGTGTGATGTCGACCATCGCCGGTTACCTGCCCGGCACATTGGTAGGAACCGCCTTTAAAGCCTCTTTTGCATTGTATGTGACAGAAAACAATGCAGGCGAATCTCCCTACGAAGAAATCACCTGGCTGATGGCGGCCGAGCGTGCAGACAGCCTGGGCGTGGACGTGATCAATTCTTCACTCGGCTACACAACATTCGAGGATGAATTCGACTCCCCTGCCTACAACCACACCTACAAGGATATGGACGGCAAAACGACGATCGTGAGCCGCGCCGCACGTTACGCCACACGCAAAGGTATTCTGGTCGTGAATTCCGCAGGTAACGACGGAAACAATAGTTGGCATTACATAGGCGCACCCGCCGATGTGGATTCGGTACTGACGGTCGGGGCGACGAACACCGATCGCAGTTACGCTTCGCTAAGTTCGGTCGGGCCCAACTCCGCAGGCGTTCAGAAACCCGACGTTTCGGCCGTGGGCGCCGGAGCCACTATCGGAGACCTGAACGGCGGCGCTTCCAGTGGTTACGGCACGTCATTTTCAGCTCCTCAAGTTGCCGGTGTTGCCGCTATTTTCTGGCAGGCATTCCCAAACCTGACAGCGCAACAGGTTATTTATGTATTAAAGAAATCGGGACACCTGGCCGCAACACCCGACAATATGCTGGGATATGGCGTCCCCAACCTGATTAAAGCACAGGAAATCGCCCAAAACGAATTTTCCCCGCTGGGTACCGAAGGGACATTGCTCAGTTCGGTCATTCTTTCTCCCAATCCGGCGCAGGATGTAGTGACGCTTACGATCCCGCAAACGCTGGTCGGTAAAATGGCGAATGTAAGCCTGTTTGCAGCGAGCGGCGCCACCATGCATTCCGCAGCGACGCGCCTTACCGGCCAACACCGCATTGCCACCGGCCAGCTTGCCTCAGGACTTTACCTCGTCCGTCTCCAAGTCGATAACCAGGAAAGGACATTGAAATTTATAAAGCGCTAGTCTTGCGAACCATCCGCATGATCGACTCGGAGTCGTTGGAATGCTGTACTTGTGAAACAGGAACCCATTGCACGTCTTTGGATTCGCTGTTCAATACGATTTCCTGCCCTTCGGTTGCTTTGAATGCGAAGCGGATATCGTAATGGTAGTGCTCGGGTATTTCTTTGTTGGCAGGAATTAGATGCACGTCCACGTCGAAAATCCCGTCTTTCAATGCTTGCAGGTCGGCGATACCGGTTTCTTCCATTACCTCTTTCATCGCGACTTCGCGCACATCGGGGTCGCCGTCGCAATGGCCGCCCGGCTGGAACCAGCGGTCGAGCTTGCGGTGATGCATCAGCAATACCGCATCCTTCCCCGGCGAGAGCACCCAACCGGAAGCCGTAATGTGCCCGATCAGCAGACTGCGGTCGAAACATTCGGGATGTTGTTTCACAAAATCGACCGTATCACTATGCATTTCAGCCTCTAAGCCCGGCTCCGGTTCGTATGATGCGAGCAATGCTAGCAAACTGTCTCTGTTCATTTAGACTATCTGGTTTTTTCGTTCTAATTTCACCACAAGTTTAACAACTGAAAGCAATAAACCACCTTATTCAAAAATGAAAAAGTATCTATTATCCATGTCCCTCGCTGCCCTGATGGCGACCGCGTCCATCGCGCAACGCGTACCCGCACCCAGCCCGGCAGCCACAGTAATGCAAACCGTAGGTGTAACCGATTTCACCGTCAAATATTCCCGCCCGTTCATCAAAGGCCGCAAAGTATTCGCCGATGGCTCTGCGCTTGCTCCATACGACCAGATCTGGCGTACCGGTGCCAACATGGCGACCATCTTCGAATCCAGCACCGAGTTTACATTCGGCGGCAAAAAGGTTCCAGCTGGCAAGTATGCATTGTTTTCAATCCCTAATGGCGCCGCATGGACGGTAATTTTGAATAAAAACTATGAGCAGGGCGGAACCGATAACTATAAAGAATCGGAGGACGTTGCGCGTACCATGGTCGTGCCTACCTCAAATGAATACAATGAGGCATTCAAGATCGAAATCGAGCCGGTAACCGACAGCACAGCGTTCCTGAACCTGTCGTGGTCATCTGTAAATATCCCTGTTCCACTGGCAGTAAATACCGAGTCGCTGACCATGACTGCGCTGAATAAAGCCGTAGCAGAGAAGCCCGAGGACGTAGCCACACTGCAAAGTACCGCCGCTTATATGCTTTCAAAAGGCAAAGATTTGCAGGTCGCATTATCGTTGGCCGACAAAGCGATCGGTTTGAAAGAATCATTCGGTGCATTGTGGACCAAAGCGCAGATTTTGAACAAGCTGGGCAAAACCGCCGAAGCAATACCCGTAGCACAAAAAGCATTGACAGTAGGTGCAGCCGCACCAGATGGCGCTTACAACTTCTACAAACCACAGGTTGAGAAAGCGATCGCCGAAATGCAGGCCAAAGCCGCACCGGTGAAAGAAGCTGTTTCGACGGTTAAAAAGAAGAAGAAATAATAGATTGTCAGTCTGAGCGCAGTCGAAGACAGTCCGTACGGCAACATCGTACAAGCGCTTCGACTCCGCTCAGCGTGACATTTAGCTACATCTGACACTCCCTTCTATATCATCTGAAAAACCGCGGAACGCTCCATTGGTTACGCACCGCCAGTATCCTCAGTACGATAATCACAATGGCCGACAAAATGAACGTAACATTCCGTTCTACGCCGAAAGTATCGAGGATCAGGTACACGCAGGCGCCGGTAAAACAAGCGGTGGCATATACTTCCTTCCGATAAATAATCGGTATTTCGTTCGTCATCACATCACGGATCACCCCACCCATAGTGGCCGTAAAAACGCCCATAATCACGGCAATTTCCGGCCTCACGCCCAGGTTCAATGCCTTTTCAGTCCCTACCAAAGTAAACAGCGCAATTCCGAAAGTATCGAACAGGAACAGCGTTTTCCGCAGCCTGAGCAGGAATTTGTAAAAAATAAATGTGACTAAAATGCCAAGGATAATAGCGTGGATAATGGTAATGTCGCTGATCCACACGAGCGGATAGCTGCCCAGTAGCACGTCGCGCAACGTACCGCCTCCGATGGAAGAAATAAAGGCTGTGAAGCTCGCACCAAACCAATCCTGGTGCTTCTGATCCTTCACAGCCAATGCGCCGGAAATCGCGAATGCGAATGTCCCGACAATCTCTAATATGTATTGAATGCTCATCCCGCGACGAATTACACCGCTACCGGGGCCTTGATACCCGGCCACGGGTTGTAGTTCCTCAGTTCGAAATCCTCGAAACGGAAATCCAGCACATTCTTCACTTCCGGATTCAGAATCATTTGCGGCAGTTCACGCGGTTCGCGGCTCAGCTGTGTTTCTACCTGTTCTAAATGATTGAGGTAAATGTGGGTATCTCCGCCGGTCCAGACGAAATCGCCCAGGTCGAGGTCGCATTCGCGGGCGATCATCATCGTAAGCAATGCATAGCTGGCAATGTTGAATGGTACGCCCAGGAACACATCCGCGCTGCGCTGGTATAACTGACACGAGAGCTTGCCTTTCGTTTCACCGGCCTCGGTATCGGGCGGCGCCACGTAAAACTGGAACAATGCGTGGCATGGATGCAGCTTCATTTGCGGCAGCTCAGCCGGGTTCCAGGCCGAAACGATAATGCGGCGCGAATCAGGTGAGTTTTTGAGTTGTTTCAAAACCTCCTGCAACTGGTCCACCGATTTTCCGTTCGGTCCTTCCCAGCTCCGCCATTGCTTGCCGTACACGGGCCCGAGGTCGCCGTTCTCGTCGGCCCATTCGTCCCAGATCGACACGCCGTGCTCTTTCAGGTAACCGATATTGGTATCGCCCTGCAAAAACCACAACAGTTCGTGGATGATCGATTTGGTATGCACTTTCTTCGTCGTCACCAGCGGAAAACCCTTTTTAAGGTCAAAACGCATCTGGTAGCCGAACACGCTGATCGTGCCGGTGCCGGTCCGGTCGGTTTTCCTGACGCCTTCTTTCAGAATATGGCGCAGCAGGTCGTGGTATTGTTGCATGTTTATTTAAGCTGAGGCGATTTCAACGTCGTAAGTAATGGTCGCCAGCGCTTCCAGCTGAGCGGTTGCGGAGCAATATTTCTCCATCGAAAGACCGATCGCACGCTGGATCTTGGCCTCATCGAGGTTCACACCTGCAAATTTGAATGTCAAATGGATTTTCCGGAACGGCTTACGCTGTGTATCGGGTTCCTGCTCGCGGTCGCCGTCGGCCACAATGCGAAAATCGGTGATCTCCTGGCGTTGTTTTTTGAGGATCAACACCACATCGATGGCGCTGCAACTGGCAAGGCCCATCAGTAACAGTTCCATCGGCCGCACGCCGAGGTTTTGCCCACCGATTTCAGGCGAGCCGTCGGTATGTACTTTTACTTCGGAGGAACCGGTGCCTTCGAAATGGAAGGCGTCATCTACGCGGACTAGTTCTACTTTCATAATAGGTGCCTGCTGTTTCGCAGGCTGTCGTTAATTAATCAATATGGTGCGAAGCTCCTGCTTCGTGCCGGCTATTCGGAGGCCTCTGGCCGACATGCCAACCGGCACGTATAACCTCTAAAGCTTTTAACCCCGACCAAAGTTCAAATATACTCGATCGGTCTTGAAAGGGCTAGGTCGGCGTGTAATTTCACGAAGAATAGCCTTATATTCGGGTGCAGAAATCCAGCCTGCCGCCGGCAATGCGGCAAGCCCTGGCATAAGTATTTTGGCAAAACCAACTCAACAAAACACCGAAAACCATGTGGCAGGAAGAAGATAACAAGCTCAAAAAGAGCTTTTCATTCAAGGATTTCCGGGCAGCTTTTGCCTTTATGAACAAAGTAGCCGATGTTGTGAACGAAATGGACCACCATCCCTACTGGACGAATATGTACAACAAGGTCAATATTGAATTGAATACCCACGATGCCGGTGATACCGTAACCGAAAAAGACCGTAAGCTTGCTGCGGCGATCGACCGGATTTATAACGCATGAAACTTTACATAGTACCCACGCCGATCGGCAACCTCGAAGACATTACATTAAGGGCCATCAACGTACTGAAAAGCGTTGACGCGGTCCTGGCAGAAGATACCCGTACATCCGGGAACCTGCTCAAACACCTGGGCATTTCGAAGCCTTTACAAAGCTATCACATTCATAACGAGCACCAGACCGTCGCACGCGTGGTGGAGCGCATCCGCAAGGGCGAGACGCTTGCGCTCGTATCCGATGCCGGTACGCCCGCCGTGTCCGACCCCGGCTTCCTGCTCGTGCGCGCCTGCATACGCGAGGGCCTGCCCGTGGAATGCCTGCCCGGGCCTACCGCATTCGTGCCTGCGCTGGTTAATTCCGGCTTGCCAAGCGACCGGTTTACATTCGAGGGCTTCCTTCCCCATAAAAAAGGCCGTCAAACCCGGCTGCAAAACCTCGCTAATGAAGAGCGCACAATGATTTTCTACGAATCGCCCCACAGGCTCGTAAAAGCATTGCAGCAGTTCGCCGAGCATTTCGGTGTCGACAGGCAGGTTTCCGTATCAAGGGAATTAACCAAAATGTTCGAAGAAAACGTGCGCGGGACCGTTACAGAGGTCATTGCGCATTTTGGCAACAAAACCGTGAAGGGTGAAATCGTGATCGTAGTGGCTGGCAAAGCCGATGAAAAGAGAAAATCCGATGAAGATGAGGATTAACCGATTAACTAAAAATATGCTTTTCCCCTCCTATTCAATGCGATTTCAATGGCAATTATTACTGATTTGCCTTTTTTGGTTCGCAACGCCCGTCATTTCTCGGGCACAATTTGGAATGCTGAGTCCACAGGCCAAAATCAGCCTGGTTACGGTGGCCCCCGGACAGGAGCTCTATTCCGGCTTCGGGCACAGCGTGCTTTGGGTATACGACCCCATGACGGGCGTCGACCGTGCATTCAACTATGGTACATTCAGCTTTCAGGAAGGTAATTTCTATATCAAATTCCTGAGGGGGACATTACCTTACAGCCTCTCTGTTTCGCCGCTCTCCTATCAGATCGCGCATTACCAGGAAGAAAACCGCTCCATTTCCGAGCAGGTGTTGAATCTTTCAATTCCCCAAAAGCAAAGGCTTTATAACTTCCTCGAAAACAACTACCTACCCGAGAATCGCGAGTATCAGTACAAGTTCTTTTATGACAACTGCGCGACCCGCATGACCGTCGCATTGAAGGCAGCCGTCGGCGACAGCCTGATCTACAATGGCTATACCAAAGAAAAACGGAGCTTCCGCCAGTGGATAGACCTTTACGCATTCAAACAAAATCCCTGGGCCGATTTCGGGATGGACCTTGCCATAGGTGCACCATCCGACGAAATTGCGACACCCGAGCAAGCTACCTTCCTGCCCGATAACCTCGCCACTGCATTTGCGGACGCGAAAGTGAAAACCGCTACCGGCACTGCACCATTGGTTTCGGAAACGCGGGAGATTTTTAAAGCAGCACCATTCCCGCCACCGAGCCCGTTCACCCCCACCGTCGTTTTCTGGTCACTCGCAATCCTGACCCTGGCATTTACCTACTGGCAAATCCGCACCGAGCGGGTCAATTTTGTGTTCGACAAAGTGCTTTTCGGCATTGCAGGCATTGCCGGCTGGATTCTCTTACTGCTATGGTTTGGTACCAATCACGGCGTTACCAGCTGGAATTACGATGTGCTCTGGGCATTTCCGCTGTGGATGCCGCTCATTTTCTCGCTTTCGAAAAAGCGGAAACCAAGCTGGTTTCAATTTCTGTTGATTTTTTATGCATTCCTCTTACTTTGCGCAACGGGTAACCTCGCAAAGCATAATCTGGTGTTAATTCCCATCCTGGCGATGCTGATCATCAGGGTTTACTATATTAACAATTCACTTTCAAAAATTCCCCAAAAGGAAATTGCGTATGGATCTGGAGTTGCTGACACAAAAAACCATTGAAGTAGTACGGCTCGCGTCCTCATTTATTCAGCAGGAAGCAGCCCTTTTTTCTCGTGACAAAATCGAGTACAAAGACCTCAACAACCTGGTTTCCTACGTCGATAAGGAAGCCGAAAAGCTGCTCGTAGCAGGCTTGCAGGAAATCCTGCCCGAAGCGAGCTTCATTACCGAAGAAGGCACGACAGGCCAGGAACCCGATCCTACGGCATTGAACTGGATCATTGACCCGCTCGACGGCACCACCAACTTCATCCACGGCATTCCCGTGTATTGTGTGAGCGTAGGCCTCGCGCGCGGAAAGGAGCTGCTGATTGGTGTGATCCACGAACCGAGCCTGAACGAAATGTTCTACGGCTGGCAAGGCGGAGGTGCGTGGTGCAATGGAAAGAACATCAAAATATCAACGGTCCCGCAGCTAGCCGACGCCCTGGTGGCAACCGGTTTCCCATATTACCGCTTCGAGAAGCAGAAACGCTACATGTACATTCTCGAATTGCTCATGCAGCGGACGCACGGCATTCGCCGGATGGGTGCAGCAGCGGTAGATCTCGCCTATGTCGCGGCAGGCCGTTTCGACGGCTTTTACGAATACAACCTGAACTCCTGGGATATGGCGGCAGGAACGCTGCTCATCAAAGAGGCAGGCGGCATTGTAACGGACTTCAACGGCGGCGACGACTACCTTTTCGGAGGCGATATCATCGCAGCGGCACCCGGTGCCCATCCCGAACTCGTTCAGGTCATCAGCGAAAATTTCTGAACGATTAAAAGTCAGGAAGTCAAGAATGGTCATTTGTAGTCATGTATAGTCAGGGGTAGTCAGGGGTAGTATTCAAATTGAAGCAACACCTGACTATAAATGACTACACCTGACCATAAATGACCCATCACTCATTCAATCATTCACTCATTCATAAATTAGTACCGCAGCATGAACTTGAACGAACTCCAATATCCCATCGGCCAATTTCAGTCCCAGGAAAGCTACACGCCTTCCGAGATTAAATCAAATATTCAGATTATCAGCGCATTGCCTTCGAAGTTCATTAACCTGCTGGGCAATTGGGACGATCATCGCCTGGATACCCCCTACCGCCCCGGCGGCTGGACGGTACGCCAGCTGATCCACCACGTGGCCGATAGCCATATCAATGCCTATACCCGTTGCCGGCTGGCTTTGACAGAGGACAATCCGACGATCAAACCCTACGAAGAGCATTTGTGGGCCGAGTTGCCGGATGCCCAAACAGCTCAGGTCGAATTGTCGCTGCAACTACTGCGTTACGTGCATTTGCGTTGGGTACTGCTCCTGAATTCGCTGGATGAAAATGACCTGGCCCGGACCTATTTCCATCCCGGTTCACAAAAGTCGTACCGCCTCGACGAGGTGATTGCAAACTATGCATGGCACAGCGAGCACCATTATCAGCACGCATTCAGGCTGGCGCAGCGGAACAATTGGCTGTAAAATGCCGTTAAAGAATCATGGGGCAGCAAATTATCATCTGGGCATTATTTCTGATCGCGGCAGGCTACATGGGCTGGCGGATCTGGAAAGCATTCGACCGGCGCAACAGCGGCGGCTGTGCCAAAGGATGTGGCTGCGCCGCCGATAAAGTGAGTTCGGTTAAAATCAAATAGATTTCTCGTTCTGAGATAAGTCAAAAGGCCCCGATCGGGGCCTTTTGACTTATCTCAGAACGA
>DATMSL010000076.1:0-7692 GCA_035565435.1 Dyadobacter sp.
GCGGTTTCCTAGTTATGGCATAACTTCGCGCCCGAATTGATATTCGTTCAGGACCATTATTTACCATGCATATAAAAATAGGAACCCGCGGGAGCAAGCTCGCACTTTGGCAGGCATATTATGTCGAGGCTCTTTTGCAGCAGGGCGGGATTGAGACGGAAATCGTTATCATTGAAACGAAGGGCGATAAGATCCTCGATCGGTCGCTTTCGAAAATTGGTAGCAAGGGCGTTTTTACGGAAGAACTGGAAGACCAGCTGCGCAGCGGCGGCATCGATATTGCAGTGCACAGCGCCAAGGACCTGCAATCGCAGCTGGACGATGCATTTGAAATCGTTGCATTCACCGAGCGCGAGCACGCGAATGATGTACTCGTCAGCCACGACACCACATTATCGCTCAAAAGCGGCGAGTCATTTACGGTAGGGACGTCGTCCACGCGCCGGGTGGCGGTTTTGAAACACTATTACCCGCATATCAAAACGGTGGACATGCGCGGCAACCTGCAAACGCGCCTCCGCAAGTTGGAGGAAGGCCAATGCGACGCCCTCCTGCTCGCATACGCGGGCGTGCACCGCATGGAGTACGACGACAAAATCGCCGAACATTTGCTCCTCGACGAATTTACCCCGGCAGTAGGCCAGGGCAGCGTCGCCATTGAATGCGCAGTTTCACTGGATGCCGAGAAAAAGAGCAAACTGAGAGAACTCCTCAATCACGAAGCTACCGAAACCTGCCTGCTGGCAGAAAGGGCATTTCTTAAACGCCTGCAAGGCGGTTGCAGCATTCCGGTATTCGGGATGGCGACATTGCACGATGAGGAAATCCGGATGACGGGCGGCATTATCAGCCTCGACGGCTCGGAACTCATCCGCAAAGCAGAAAGCGGCGGACATGCATTTCCGCAGCAGCTCGGAACAGCATTGGCCGAAGAACTGCTCGCTGCGGGCGCCGACCGCATTCTGGCGAGTATCAGGGCGCAAAACAGCTCTCTTTAAGCTATTTTATAAAACAAAAGAAGCCCGGTTGATTTCAGCCGGGCTTCTTCGCTTATGAGGTCTGCTAATCTTTCTTGGTTGAATCGGCCGGTGTGGCTGGTTTCGCTGGCAATGCAGTGGAATCCGCCGGAACTGCCGGGCGGGCTGTACTGTCGGGCTTAACCGTGCTGCTATCCGGACGAACGCGGGTCGAATCTGGTCTGAATTGTGTCGAATCACGCTTCATGGTAGAATCCGGACGGGCTCCCGGAGCGGCGGCTCCCGGAGCGGCGGCTCCTTGCGGGCGACCTGCTCCTTGCGCGCCTGCACCACGACCACCTACTGCCGGTGTAACTGCCGGCGCTTGTGCGCCGCCCTGTGCTCCACCGCCGGTGTCCATATTACCACCGCCATCGGATTTCTGGTCGTCGTTGTTAACGGATTTCCTTCTGCGTGGTTTCTGCTCCACGAACGTCATTTTACCAAAGCGGTAAGAGAAGTTCACACGGAAACCGCGGTTAAACAAGTAGTTGGTGTTGTTTTGGGTAAATGTCTTCGATTCCAGGCTGGTTTTCATTTTGAAAGACGGCGCCAGGAAGTTTTCCATTGCGAAACCGATGCTTCCGCGTTTGTTCTTGAAATCCTTGCGAACACCGAAGTCGTACATGCGGAAACCGGCTTGCGTTCCTTGCAGCTGCACGTCGCGGCCACGCATGAACCCGCCTGCCTGTAAGCCCCAGCCATTTTTGATCGTAAGACTTGTGCGCATACGGCCGCTTAACACGAAACCGCTGTTCGAATTCTGCAATGCAGGATCGGGGCTGTTGTTCGACAGATCGGCATAATAGAAGTCGAAACCGCCGCCCAGCTGCCATCTTTTGAAGAATGTCACATTTCCGAAAATGTTGGCACCGTAGTTCTTTTTCGAACCGATGTTGCCATAAGTGGTCGTGATCACACCGTCGGCGCTGGTGGTGCGAATGCTTTCGATCGAGCTGTTGGTGAAACGGGCAAATGTCGAAACGTTGACATACAGCGAGTTTTTGAAGAAACTCGTCCCCAATTCTATCTGGTCGGTAAGTTCTGGTTTCAGGTTCGGGTTACCCTTGGTGATATTCTGCGGGTTGGCCGCATTCTCGTTAGGGTTCAAGAACTGGATACCCGGGCGTTGCAGGCGGCGGTTATAGGCGAGCTTGATCGTCTGTCCTTTTCCAAATACCTGCGAAAGGTTAATGCTCGGCACGAGGTTACCATATGCAGGCAATTTCAAATCTCCTGCCTCGCCCTGGTGCGCGTCGATGCTCGTGTACTCGTACCGCGAACCCGCTTTCACGGTAAACCTGCTTTTAGTAGTGTAAGTATAGGATAAATATCCGGCAGCCACATTCTGGTCATAATTCAAATTGCTGGCTGGCTGCGCTTGTCCGATTTCGCTATAATAGTCATAATTACTCACAACCTGGCGGAAGATTCCCTTACCACCGACTTCCAGCATTTGGTTGTCCTTGATAGGCGTCTGGTAATCGACCTGAACGGTACTTTCCTGGTTGTGGCTGCTGTTGTTGTTGCCCTGCGCGCCTAGCAATTCTTTCAACTGTGCATTGCTCAATGAGTACACATCCGCATCGTAATCGTTGGTACGGTTGTTACGGCTGTACTGCGTCGAAATGCTCAACTCCTGCCCGGCTTTGCCCAGCGTTTTCATATAATCCACATTCACGTCCCAGGTACCGGAAAGGTCCTTGCTGCTTACGTCGCGGAAGCTGGTTTTCGTGGTATCATTTAAAGTATTGTAAGTGTAAAGCTCCTGGTCCACTTTGGCATTCCGCATTCCGTAACGCAGGCCTGCCGACAGTGAGGTTTTGGAATCGATTTCCCAATCCCAACCGAAGTTATAGGAACCGAACGCCATTTTGTTTTTCGAATCGCTCGTCTGGCGTACGGTGAATGGGCTGAGTTTCCCGATCTGGATATTCTCCGATTTACCCGGCATATTGTAGTTGAACCGGCCGAAACCGCCGAGGCTGAAACCCATTTTACCTACCCGATAATTACCGCGCAAGCCGAGGTTCGAGCCGCGGTTACCGATACCCGTATCGAGGTTGAGCGTACCGCCCTGGATCGTGCTTTTTTTGGTAATGATATTGATAATACCCGCAGAACCTTCCGCATCGTAACGTGCGGACGGCGAAGTGATCACCTCCACCGACTTGATCATATCCGCCGGAATCTGCTTCAATGCATCGGCCACGCTGGTTGCGATAATAGTAGACGGCTTATTGTTGATCAGCACGCGTACGTTGGAGCTACCGCGAAGTGAGACGTTACCATCCAGGTCGACGGTCAGCATCGGCACTTTTTTCATTACGTCTGAAGCATCGCCGCCTTTGCTGGTAATGTCTTTTTCAGCATTGTAAACCAGCCTGTCTACTTTCTCCTCGACCATCTGCGCCATCCCTACTACCTCCACTTCATTGAGCTGAACCACATCCGGCACCAATGTTACCGTACCCATGTTCAGTTCCGTTTTACGATCGATCTTCACATTGTTGATCGTCTTCGTTTTATAGCCGATAAAGGAAATCAGGATCTTGAAATTACCCGATGCGACTTTCGTGAGCGTAAATTCACCTTTTTCGTCGGTAGTGGTACCGTCAATAGGAGTGTTGGTTTTCGTGTCTACCAGAGATAATGCTGCAAATTCTACCGGCTTTTTGGAAGTCGAATCCACGAGTACGCCCGTGATCTTTCCGCTGCCCTTAGGAGTGTCTTCTGCCGTTCCCGGAATGACCGTCTGCCGCTGCGGTCTGTTACCGCCGCCGCGCGAATCGCCTCCACCGCCACGGAATCCGCCACCACCGCCTCCTCCGCCCGGAAACTGGGCGAATGCCGTTGATGTAAGTCCTGAGAACACAGCCAGGAATGTTAGTTGTAAAACAAGTTTCATGGTTGGGGTTTTAAAAGTGTACTTTTCGAATTTCAAAATAACAAGGTAGAATCCTGTGAAAAAAAAGGAATAGATGGATAGGATAGATGTACCGATCAAAGGCCGTTTTCACACGATATATCGCTGGAAATGACTGGCGAATCCGGCATGGCCTGCTCCATAACGCCACCGGACTTGGACTTGGCCCGCCGCCGTAAGGTTTAACCCGCCTGCATGCACATTCTTAATTAATAGATTGCGATGCGCCGCCGGTCGGTATTCGGGGGATATTGATCGATTGAAATAGGTCATTTCGTAAATTCCCCGTAAGATTGCAGTGATGTGTTGCGTTCAAACCACATTGAAACTAACTAATTGCTAAATGGATACGCGTGTTGCCCGGAAATCCCCCCCGTTATTCCTCCATTTACTCGGATGGAGTTTTCTGGCCCTGTTCTTGATGTGGCAACCTTTGAGCTGGCAAATCGAATTTCCTGTCAGTTTCTGGGTGAAACAGGCGGTGTTGTTTTCGCTGCTCATCACGATATTTTACCTGAACTACTATATATGGTTCCCGAAATTCCTCGCCAAAAACAAGTACTCGCGGTTCATCCTTTTCAATATCGTGTCGGTAGTGATGCTGGCGGTAATTACCGAACAGGTGAAGATCGCGATCAACCATGGCGAGCAAATGGACCGGGCTTTCAAACTGGCGCGCGAAGCAAACGGGGATAAAAAACGCCACGACCGCCTCGATTACTTCGCATTGCTCACCGCCCTGATGATCATCGGGCTCAGTACCAGCGTTGCCGCTGTGCGCACCGCGCAACTCGACAAGCAGTACCGCCAGAATCTCGAAAAGGAGAAGATCAACTCCGAGCTCTCGTTCCTGAAAGCACAGATCAACCCGCATTTCTTTTTCAATACCCTGAATAACATTTATGCACTCACCGTGATCGACGTGGAGGCCGCGCGCGAGGCGCTGCACAAGCTCTCTCGTATGATGCGCTACGTGTTGTACGAGACGCAACACGGCACTGTGCTGCTGAGCCAGGAAATCGCATTTGCGCAGGATTACATTCAGCTGATGCAGCTGCGCCTTACCGACAAGGTTACCGTACACCTCGACCCGCCCAATCCGCTTCACGATGTTTCTATCGCGCCCATGCTATTCCTGCCGTTTATTGAAAATGCATTCAAACACGGTGTAAGCGCCGTTCAGCCCAGTCGGATCGACATTCAGATCCGCCAGGAGGGCCATAAGATTTTTGTGGAAGTGAAAAACACGCTTTTCACCGACAAGAGGGCTATTCTCGATGAAAGTAACGGCATAGGCCTTGCCAATACCCAGCGCCGCCTCGACTTGCTTTACCCCGGCAAATACCAGCTGGAAGTAACCGAGAACAAGGAGGAAAAGGAATTTGAAGTACACCTCGAACTGGAAACGGCATGAGCGTAACATTGGAATGCATTGCCGTCGACGACGAGCCGCTGGCGCTCGGGCTGGTGTGCGCATTTATCGAAAAAACGCCGTTCCTGAACCTCGCAGGCAGGTATTCCAGCGCCGTCGAGGCATTGCAGGTGATCAACAGCAAGCCTATCGATGTCATTTTTCTGGATATTCAAATGCCGGACCTGACGGGTATCGAATTGGCAAGAGTACTTGAAAAAGCCGGTACCAAGGCGCCGAGGATCATTTTTACGACCGCATTTAACCAATACGCACTCGATGGTTTTCGCGTAGACGCCATTGACTATCTCCTAAAACCCTTTAACTACGAAGAGTTCCTCCGTGCCGCATCGAAGGCGCAGGCGTACGTGGAGCTGGTTCAAAAGGCTTCGTCGGCCGGTTCTTCGGAGCCTAAGGACGAGTACTTGTTCCTGAAAGTGGAATACCAGCTCGTACGGATCGCCTACGACGATATTTTGTACACGGAGGGACTCAAAGATTATGTAAAAGTCCATCTCAAATCGGATCCGAAACCCATCTTATCGCTCACGAGCCTGAAAGCGCTGGAAGAGAAACTGCCGGCCTCCAAGTTCATGCGTGTGCACCGGTCGTTCATTGTGAACCTCGATAAAATCAGCGCCGTAACTCGGAATACGATCCAGATCGGCGCGACTTCCATTCCGGTGAGCGATCAGTACAAGGAGGCATTCAACCAGTTTTTGAGTAAGTGGATGTAACAAAAATCCCTCGTACGAATATGTAACGCGGGATTTTTGCTTTATGGGTTTCCAGAATCCTTATCTCAATTCTTCCTGTAAAAAATAGCCGGTAAAGCTGCCCTTCACCTTGGCTACTTTTTCGGGCGTACCTTCTGCGATAATGCGACCACCCTGCGCGCCACCTTCGGGGCCCACATCGATAATATAGTCGGCCACTTTGATCACATCGAGGTTGTGCTCGATAATGAGCACTGTGTTTCCTTTTTCAACCAGTTTATTCAAAACATTGAGCAAATGGCGAATATCCTGGAAATGCAAACCGGTGGTAGGCTCGTCGAGAATATACAAAGTCTTGCCGGTATCTCGTTTCGATAGCTCTTCCGACAACTTCACACGCTGTGCTTCGCCGCCTGATAATGTGGTGGCATGCTGGCCCAGGGTAATGTATCCCAAACCTACGTCATTCAAAGTCTGAACTTTGCGCAGTAACCTTGGTTGGTTTTCAAAGAATTCCAATGCGGATTCTACGGTCATATCGAGCACATCGGCGATGGATTTGCCTTTGAAACGCACTTCCAGCGTCTCCCGGTTGAAGCGCTTGCCTTTGCAAGTTTCGCAATTGACATGCACGTCGGGCAGAAAATCCATTTCAATCTTCTTCATACCAGCACCCTCACAATCCTCGCAGCGGCCTCCTTTCACATTGAACGAAAAGCGTCCCGGCTTGTATCCACGGATTTTCGCTTCGGGCAATTCTGCAAAGAGCGTACGGATATCGGTAAACAGGTTGGTATAAGTGGCCGGGTTCGAGCGCGGTGTGCGGCCGATCGGCGACTGGTCTACTTCAATCACCTTATCAATATGTTCGAGCCCTTCAATGGATTTGTAAGGAAGCGGCTCCCTTCTCGACTTGTAAAAATGCTGGTTTAACAACGGGAACAGCGTTTCGTGGATCAGCGACGACTTCCCGCTGCCGCTAACGCCCGTGACGCAGATCATCGTTCCCAACGGGATCGAAACCGAGACGTTTTTGAGGTTATGGCCTGTACATCCTTTCAATACGATGGATTCACCTTTGCCTTTTCTACGCTTTTTAGGCACGTCGATGGCTTCACGACCGGCCAGGTAATCGGCCGTCAGCGATCCGTTTTGTAGGAATTTCTCCGGTGTACCGGCTCCTACCACGCTCCCTCCATGGCGTCCCGCACCCGGCCCGATGTCGAGGATGTAGTCCGAAGCGAGCATCATGTCCTTGTCGTGTTCTACCACAAGCACCGTATTGCCCAGGTCTCGCAGGCTTTTGAGGGAATTAATGAGCCGCACATTGTCCCGCTGGTGCAGGCCGATGCTCGGTTCATCCATAATATAGAGTACGCCTGTCAGCTGCGTGCCGATTTGCGTCGCGAGGCGAATGCGCTGTGCTTCGCCGCCGGATAATGTCCTCAACGCGCGGTTCAATGTGAGGTAATCCAATCCTACATCGAGCATAAACCCGACGCGTTTCCGGATTTCTTTCAAAACCTCATGCCCGATTACGCGCTGCTTTTCTTCCAGGCGGTCTTCCAGCCCTACCAGCCATTCGGCCAGTTCGCGAATGTCACTGTCTGCGAGCTCGGCAAT
>DATMSL010000077.1:0-3620 GCA_035565435.1 Dyadobacter sp.
CGCACGAGTTTATGTCAGACGATTTGAAATTGGAATAATCCTTGAAATGGAATTCAAAATGTTAAATAAATTAATAGAATAATTCTAATAAAGACACGATTATTGGGTATTGAATCTTGGAATCCCGGCGGATTGTAGATACATTCAATTAACCATTACTTATTCCGCCCCCTCAGTGGTGAGTCAGACAGATATTACTTATGCATGTAAACATCAACTGATCATGGAAAACGTGAAAGAGATTGTGAAACAGGTTGTAAAGATCTGGCGTCTTTATAAAACCCAGCAACTGGTACTGACAGCTGCGATGCGCGAGGAGATTCCGTTTCAACTCAGAACGTTGTTAAGCCGGGATTACATGATTTGCTCACTGTTGAAAAAGGAGATGGCTAACTTCTATGACGGCCTTCGATGCTGCATGGCCGACAGGTTTCGTCCCGACAGCGCTGGAAGCGTCACCCTGGCCACAGAAAGGAACATTCATACAACCCTCGAAAGCATTGCGATTGCCCACCGACAGATCATTGCTGAATATGGTACATTGCTCGATCTGGCCGAAGATTCCAACATCAACACCCAAATTATCCATCAACACCGGAAGCAGATGGTCAAAATGACCGATGAACTCCTTATGCATTCGGAAAAAATACAGCCGGCAGTGAAGGAGCATGGCTATGCGTCCTTTTAAGGCGTGCTGCTGACAAAAAATCGGATGACGATTCAAATGCATTCTGGATTCCGGGTTAATTTGCGGTAAAAAACCAGCATGCAACTCGATCTTCATCATCAAACTATCCTGAATTACCTGACGCAGACCGACAAACCCATTTTTCTGACCGGAAGAGCGGGCACGGGTAAAACGACCTTTCTACAACATATCCGCGTCAACCTGGCCAAAGAGATGGTCGTCGTGGCCCCGACGGCCGTGGCAGCCATTAATGCAGGGGGCGTGACGATACATTCATTTTTCCAGGTGCCGTTGGGTCCTTTAATGCCCGGCGTTCGTGGCAAGAGCAAGCCTCAGCCGGCCATCCGTTCCATAAGCCCCGAGAAGGAAAAAATGCTTCGGCGGATGCAGTTGCTGATCATCGATGAGATCAGTATGGTGCGCGCAGATACGCTCGACTACCTCGACGCGCTGCTCCGGCTTGTGAGAGCATCGGCAAGGCCCTTCGGCGGCGTTCAGCTGTTGATGATCGGCGATCCTTACCAGTTGCCGCCTGTGACGAACAACGACTGGGAGATGCTAAGTCCTTTTTATAGAAGTCCTTATTTCTTCGACAGCCTGGTATGGAGCGCTTCCGGCTTTCTCACCTTTGAGTTATCTCGCGTTTACCGTCAGAGCGACCCTGTTTTTATCGACATCCTCAACAGCGTCAGGGATGGCAAGGTTACCGAAAATACGCTTTCCGCGCTAAACGAGCGGTATATCCCCCAATCGGATTTTGATCTATCCGACTACGTTACCCTTTCTACCCACAACAACAAGGTCAAAGAGATCAACCAGCAGCGCCTCGACGCATTGCAAACCCCCGAACACGTTTTCAGCGCGACAATCTCCGCCGATTTCCCTTCAGAGGCGTATCCGGCCGAAAAGGAGCTTGTCCTTAAAGAAGGGGCTTATGTGATGTTTGTCAAAAACGATAGTTCGGGAAAGAAACAATATTACAACGGGCGCGCCGCGCGGGTCGCGCGTGTCGAGAGCGGGCGTGTGCACGTCACCTTTTTTGATGATGGCTCTGACTTTCCCGTCGTCCCTGAAATCTGGCAGAATGTGAAATACGCACTGTCTGAGACCGAAGGCAAAATCAGTGAATCGACCGCTGGAACATTCACGCAGCTGCCTTTGAGGCTATCCTGGGCCGTAACGATTCATAAAAGTCAGGGCCTGACTTTCGATAAGCTCGTCGTCGACGTGCGCACTGCATTTGCACCCGGACAGGTGTATGTAGCGCTGAGCCGGTGCCGCTCGCTCGACGGCCTGGTACTACTCCAGCCCGTCAGCGCGGCGAGTGTGATGGTAGCGCCTGCTGTGAAAGCCTTCATGCAAAACGCCGCGATAAATGCCTGCGACGGCTCCGGCCTGGCCGCTCAGCGGCACGATAGCCTGCGGGAGGCGGTGCTCGATCTGTTTGACTTCACAATGCTCGCAGAATACTGGGACCAGGTATTTGGATTTATCAGAGAAAATGATCGGGGCAATGGGCCTGCCGAACAGGGGACTAATACAATATCCAGGCTGATTAATACCGATCTGATTAAGGTAGCTATCAATTTTCGCAGACAAGAACTATTGACACTCCTGGACTCGTCAGCAGAGCGGAATTCCGAAGCCCTGCCCGAAAGATTAACCAAAGCCACGGGTTATTTTTTTTCCAAACTCGGCGAAACCGGGCGAGAAGTAAACCATCTGCTCTCCCAATGGGACCAGCACGCACCGGATCCGGATTTTCACCTACCCGCAGCGCGACTAAGGTATTGCCTCGCGCTGAAAGCGGGCATCTTTCTAAAACTATCAGAGGCCCAAAGCCTGGACGAACTGGTGCTCATGGCCGAAAAGGCGCTAAGCCAATATCAATCAGACAAGGCGGAAACAAAATCTTCCGCCAGCCGCAAAAAGCAGCCCATCCATGCAGCGCTTTTCGACAAACTCGTTGAATGGCGGGCCAACATTGCGGAGCAGCGAAATACGCAGCCATATACGATCGTATCAGATTCCGTGCTGGCACAGGTAGCCGACAAAATGCCCCATACTTTGACCCAGTTATCACAAATCAAAAATTTCGGACAAGCGAGGGCCTCCGATTTCGGTCAGGATATTATCCGTATCGTCCTGGCCAACAATGGCGCTGCCCAGCTTTTTTAGCGGTTGCGTCACAAGCTCATTCCGCCGTCGACGAAAATGTTCTGGCCGGTAATGAACTTGCCTGCGTCCGAGGCGAGAAGGACGGCCATCGCGGCACAATCCAGGGGCTCCCCTACCGTTCCCAGCGGCGTCTCCTGCCTTTTCGTGATGCGTTCTTCAACCTCGGGCACCGGTTCCTGAATGCGGGGCGTGTCAATCACGCCGGGCGCGAGGTTGTTGACCGTCACTCCTTTGTCGGCCAGTTGCATGGCGAGGTTCTGGACCATATTGAGCACGGCGGCTTTAGTGGCCGCATACACCAGCATAGCAGGATGCGGCTTTACTTGCTGGACACTGCCGATCGTGATAATGCGTCCCCAACCCTTTTGGATCATCGAAGGCGAAAACCGCTGCATTAGCAGCATCGACGACTTCACATTGACATTCATCTGGATATCGAAGTCGCGCTGCGTGATCTGCTCCCAGGGTTTTGCAATCTGCAAGGACGCATTGATAACCAGAATATCGGGCTTTACTTTTTTACCCAGCTGCTTTTCGACAGATGCGACACTCCCTGTTTTAGAGAAATCAGCGCGGATTACCGAGCTTTTTACCCCAAACTTCTCAATCTCTGCCAGCACATCTTCCACCTGATCCCGGTCCTCGCGGTAATGTAGAATTACATCAGCGCCATACTCGGCGAAAGCCAGCGCTATACCCTCGCCTATTCCCTGACTCGATCCTGTAATGAGAGCCGTTTTCCCTTTTAGATCGG
>DATMSL010000078.1:0-6398 GCA_035565435.1 Dyadobacter sp.
GCTTTCTTGCAATAACAATATAGAGAGGCTGGCTTATACCTGTACTGCTTATGCGTGTGCAAACACAGGATTCAGCATGGATACAGCCTTCGCTTCGAGGAATGACTCGCCCATCAGGTACTCGTCTACCGAACGCGCCGCTTCACGGCCTTCGGAGATCGCCCATACCACCAGCGATTGTCCGCGGCGGCAGTCGCCTGCTGCGAAGATCTTCTCGTTCGAAGTCGATTGATACCCGTTGGTTTTGATATTGCCGCGCTCGTCGAATTCCAGGTCAAGGTCGCTGAGCAGGCCTTCTTGCTGCGGGTGCAGGAATCCGGCTGCCAGGAACGCCAGATCGCAAGGAATAGTGCGCTCGCTGCCTTCTACCTCTCTCATTTGCATACGGCCCGTTTCAGGGTCTTTCTGCCAGTCGAGGTCTACGATCTTCAATGCGGTCAGGTTGCCGTTTTCGTCTCCTACGAATTCTTTGGTGTTGATAGACCAATGTCTGTCGCAGCCCTCTTCGTGAGAAGTCGAGGTGCGGAGCATCATCGGCCAGTTCGGCCAAGGCGTGCTTGCATCACGCTCTTTCGGAGGAATAGGCATGAGCTCGATCTGCGTTACGGATTTCGCACCATGACGGCCCGAAGTACCTACGCAGTCGGAACCTGTATCACCACCACCGATTACCACCACGTGCTTGTCGGTAGCGAGGATTTCACCATTGGCATAAGCTACGCCGCGGTGATCCACCACGCGGTCGATACCGGCTACGCGCTTGTTCTGCTGGCTCAGGAATTCCATCGCAAAGTGTACGCCTTTGAACTGGCGACCAGCGATTTTTACATCACGCGGAACGGTCGATCCCATGGTCAGTAACACAGCATCGAATTCATTTTGCAGCTCTTCCGCTTTGATATCCACACCCACATTCACGCCGGTACGGAATTCAACGCCCTCAGCTTCCATTACCGCCATACGACGGTCGATAATGCCTTTGTCAAGCTTGAAATCGGGGATACCGTAGCGTACCAGACCACCGATTTTATCCGCTCTTTCGAGCAATACCACCGAGTGACCGGCCTGGTTGAGCTGATAAGCGGCAGCCATACCCGCAGGTCCTGAACCTACCACAGCCACTTTTTTGCCGGTGCGGGTTTTTGGAATGCGTGGTTTAACCAAACCTAATTCAAATGCTTTTTCGATGATCGATTTCTCGATGTACTCGATCGCTACCGGCGGCTTGTTGATGCCCAACACGCAGGATGCTTCGCAAGGAGCGGGGCAAATGCGGCCTGTGAATTCAGGGAAGTTGTTGGTAGACGCTAATATTTCGTAGGCCAGTCCCCAGTTTTCATCATACACCGCATCGTTGAATTCAGGTATGATGTTGCCCAGCGGACAACCATTATGGCAAAAAGGAATTCCGCAGTCCATACAACGGGCTGCCTGCTGTTTGGAATTAGAGTCGGTCGGTGCGGTTTCAATCTCACGGTAGTCTTTCAAGCGCTCTTCTACGCTTCTTTTTTTCGGCAACTCCCTTTCAAACTCTAAAAATCCGGTTGGTTTTCCCATTCTTATTACTGATTTAAAAAATTCTGATAGTTGATCTTGAAACTGAAAATTACTGGTGTACTACGTCTACGACGATGTCTTTGTACACCACGTTCTTGTCTGCAATCTGCTGTGCGAGCGTGATACCGCGTCCTTCCAGCGCCTTGCGGAAGTCGGATGGCATTACTTTCACAAATTGCTTTACAGATTCTTCCCAGTTCTGGATCAGTTGGAAAGCGATGTTGCTGGTTGTGTACTGGAAGTGTTTGTCCAGATACTCGCGCAGGATACCTTTGTCTTCATCCGTAAGCGCTTCCAACGACACCATTTCTTTGTTCACTTTCTCTTCGAAGGTTCCGTTTTTGTCGAGCACGTAAGCCACACCGCCGGACATACCCGCCGCGAAATTGCGGCCAGTTTCGCCGAGGATAATCGCCAGACCGCCCGTCATGTATTCCAAACCGTGGTCGCCGACACCTTCTACTACCACTTTTGCGCCCGAGTTACGTACGCAGAAGCGCTCGCCCGCGGTTCCGCGGATGTAGGCGTCACCCGAAGTAGCCCCGTAGAATGCCACGTTACCGATGATAATGTTCTCTTCCGGCTTGAATTTCGCGTCTCTGTCGGGGTACACGATCAGTTCGGCGCCGCAGAGGCCTTTTCCGAAGTAGTCGTTCGCGTCACCTTCCAGTTCGAGGCGCACACCCAATGTGTTGAATGCACCGAAGCTCTGGCCCGCAGTACCGCGGAATTTGAAGTGGACATTGCCGTTTGGCAAGCCTGTGCCGCCGTATTTCTTCGAGATCTCGTTCGAGAGCATTGTTCCCACCGACCGGTTCAGGTTGTTGATCGGGAATTCTGCGTAAACCTCATCCTTGTTCTCCAATGCGGGCTGTGCCGACCGGATCAGGTCGAGGTCGAGAATGGCGTCGATACCGTGATCCTGCTCTTCCTGCTTGAATTGCGCTACCGAAAGGTCTCCTTCTTTGTACAGGATCGCGTCGAAGTTCAGGTTTTTATATTTCCAATGTTTGATATCATTGCGCAGTTCGAGGTACTGAGCCTGACCAACCATTTCATTAACTGTTCTGAAACCAAGCTGTGCCATAATCTCGCGCAGCTCTTCCGCCATGTAGGTAAACATATTCACCACGTGCTCAGGCTTACCTGAGAACAATGCGCGGAGTTCTTTGCGCTGCGTGGCCACACCCACCGGGCAGGTGTTCAGGTGGCATTTACGCATCATGATACAGCCGGCAGCTACCAATGCAGCCGTTGCCACACCCCATTCTTCGGCACCGAGCAATGCGGCGATCGCGAGGTCGCGGCCGGTGCGGAGTTGTCCGTCGGCCTGAACGGTTACCCGTCCGCGCAATTTGTTTCTTACCAAAGTCTGGTGGGTTTCAGCGAGGCCAAGTTCCCACGGCAGACCCGCGTGGCGGATCGAGCTCAATGGAGATGCACCGGTACCACCGTCGTAACCCGAGATCAGGATGTGGTCGGCGTGTGCTTTCGCTACACCGGATGCCACGGTTCCTACACCGGCTTCGGATACCAGCTTCACGCTGATACGTGCCGCACGGTTGGCATTTTTAAGGTCAAAAATCAGCTGCGCCAAATCCTCGATCGAGTAAATGTCGTGGTGAGGAGGAGGGGAGATCAAGCCTACGCCTGGCGTCGAGTGACGGGTACGGCCGATCCAGTCGTCCACCTTGAAGCCCGGAAGCTGACCACCTTCACCCGGTTTTGCACCCTGTGCAGTTTTGATTTGCAGCTCGCCTGCATTGCTCAGGTAATGGCTGGTTACACCAAAACGTCCAGAGGCAACCTGTTTGATCTGCGAGTTCATACTGTCGCCGTTTGGCAGACGGTTGTAGCGCAGTTCGTCTTCGCCACCTTCACCGGAGTTGGACTTACCGCCAATGCGGTTCATCGCAATCGCCAAGGTTGTATGCGCTTCCCACGAAATCGATCCGAAGGACATTGCACCGGTAGCAAAGCGTTTGAAGATATTTTCAACAGGCTCTACCTCGCTTAAAGGAATAGCATTGCCTTTTTTGAATCTCAAAAGACCACGCAATGTCAGCGCCTTGTGGCTCTGGTCGTCGATCAGTTTAGAGTATTTCTTGAACTGCTCGTAGCTCCCATTGCGGGTAGATTGTTGCAGCAAATGCACCGACTGCGGGTTGAAAATGTGTGCTTCACCACGTTGTTTCCATTGGTAAACACCTCCTACTTCGAGTCGTGGCTTTTGCTCCGCGCTTTCGTGGTAAGCCACTTTGTGACGTACCAAAATTTCGCGTGCAATCTCAGGAATGCCCATACCGCTGATACGCGAGATGGTTCCTGTGAAATATTTGTCGATTACGTCCTTGTTCAAGCCTACGCATTCGAAGATTTGCGCACCCTGGTACGATTGCAGGGTAGAGATTCCCATTTTCGAGAATATCTTCAAAAGCTCCTTGTTAACGGCCTTGATATAGTTGTAATGCAGTTTTTCGTCGGTGAACTCGCCTTCGATCATGCTCTTGCGGTTCATGTACGAAAGCGTTTCGAATGCCATGTAAGGGCAAACACCCGCCGCACCGTAGCCGATCAATGTCGCTACGTGGTGGGTTTCCCAAACGTCCCCAGCTTCCACGAGCAAGCCTACGCGGCCACGCAATCCTTCGCGGATGAGGTGGTGGTGGATGGTTGCCGTTGCGAGCAATGACGGGATCGGCGCGTGGTCGGAGTCGATGGCGCGGTCGGAGAGGATGAGGATCTCAAATCCGTCTTCGATAGCGTCTACCGCGTAACGGCAGATTCTTTCCAATGCTCTTTCCAGTGCCTTTCCGCCTTCATCGGCGCGGAAGTAGGTATTGATGGTTTTGGCCTGGAAGCCGTCTTTATCTACAAAACGCAGCTTGTCGAATTCCTGCACCGAAAGGATCGGATGCGGCAATGCGATCTGGCGGCAGTGTTTTGGTGATTCTGTGAGGATGTTCTCTGTGCTGCCTACAAAAGAGATCAAAGACATGATCGCACGTTCGCGGATCGAGTCGATCGGCGGGTTGGTAACTTGCGCGAAAAGCTGTTTGAAATAGGTAGACAAATGCTGTGACTGATCCGACAGAACTGCCAACGGAGAGTCAGTACCCATTGAACCGATCGCTTCCATACCCGTCTGGGCCATGGGCCCGAGGATCATGCGCAAATCTTCCGAAGTATAACCGAATGCTACCTGACGTTTCAGCAACGCATTCTCGTCGTATGCGCGGTAGGTGCGGATCGGGTGATCGAGCGCGTCCACGTGCAGCTTGTTCTCATCCAGCCATTGCTGGTAAGGCTGCGCGGTACAGATTTGCTTCTTGATTTCCTCGTCGGGAACAATGCGGCCCTGCTCCATATCCACCACGAACATACGTCCGGGTTGCAGGCGGCCTTTGGTCACAACTCTTGATTGATCCACTTCCAACACGCCCGCTTCCGAGCCCATGATGATGGTATCGTCGTCGAGTACCCAGTAGCGCGACGGGCGCAGACCGTTACGGTCGAGCGTAGCGCCTACCATTTTACCGTCGGTGAATGAGATCGACGCAGGACCATCCCACGGCTCCATAATCGCAGCGTGGTATTCATAGAATGCCTTGCGTTCCGCGTCCATCTGCTCGTTGCCGTCCCAGGCTTCGGGGATCAGCATCATCATCACGTGTGGCAATGAGCGGCCCGAGAGGTGCAGCAATTCGATCGCATTGTCGAGGTTAGCGGAGTCGGACTGGTTCCTGTCGCAAATCGGCAGGAGCATATCCATTTCTTCTTTGGTGAAGAATTTCGACTCGAATGATTTTTCCCCGGCGCGGATCCAGTTCACGTTTCCTTTCACGGTGTTGATCTCACCATTGTGCGCGATGTAGCGGAATGGCTGGGCCAGCTCCCATGAAGGGAAGGTGTTGGTCGAGAAACGCGAGTGTACTACTGCCAATGCAGATACTACCGACTCGTTTTCCAGGTCCGGGAAGTAATATTTCAACTGGGCAGTGGTGAGCTGTCCTTTGTATGAGATCGTACGGCATGAAAGCGACGAGTAATAGAAGTTCTTCGCGCCTTTGACCGTGTCTTTAATCAATCTTGCAGAAACCTGGCGGAGGATGAACAGCTTGCGTTCAAACGCCATGTCATCCGTAATGTCGTCCGGACGTTTAATGAAAACCTGCTCTACGTTAGGTTCAACGGAGAGAGAGCCTTCACCCAGGGTGTTGTTCAGGGTAGGCACCTTTCGGTAGCCGAGCAGTTGCAGGCCCAGCATCTTGATCTTTCGGTTCAGGATATCCCTGCTTTCTTCCCTGGCAAGCTCGTTGCCCGGGAAAAAGATCATCCCCACACCATACTCACCTGCCGGCGGCAAGTGGAAGCCCAACTTGGTAGATTCTTCTACAAAGAACTCGTGAGGGATCTGAATTAAAATACCAGCACCGTCACCGGTGTTAGGGTCAAAACCAGTAGCACCCCTATGCTCCATCCTTTCGAGCATATGAATGGCATCAGCCACGATCTGGTGCGACTTACGACCCTTGATGTTAGCCCGGAAACCGATTCCACATGCATCATGCTCAAATTCCGGGCGGTACAGTCCCTGATTTTCTACCATTTGTTCAGACATTTGCGACATTTATCGAATTGTAGGTAATTAACAAATTCGTAATTAGAATCTGTTTAAATAAGCACTTTAAAAGGAAAGCGAAAACGCCAGTGTGTGATGTTTTGGGTAAAGCCACGCAATATACCCATAAAAAATATTTGGCTTATTATGGGAATGGCAAAATTTTCTATCACTAATATGCATTTGGCCGAATTATTACAATTATTATCAGAATATTGAT
>DATMSL010000079.1:0-13055 GCA_035565435.1 Dyadobacter sp.
CGGATCCGGTAGCCCAGCGCATAATTCTCGACCACGACCGGCTCGCTGCTTGTTGCTGTCACACGCCCGCTGGCGTCGTCGAGCCCCAGCGCAATGGATTCGGGATTCATGATTTTGCATTGTCTGGCAAACGGCGAATCGCCGAGCAGCCCGTTTAAAAAGATCCTCCATTTCCGGTTCCAGTGCCTGTCTCGTTTTCCGGTGATGACCACTTCGCGGATCACATTGTTCAGGTCGAGCTTAAACACAAGATTCGCGGTCCGCCCTGGCGTAGCCTGTATCTGTTTTACCTCGGGTTTGTAGCCCACAAAAGAGGCAACGAGCTCTGCCTTTTGATGCCGGGCAGGTACGGTGAGCCGGAAATTGCCGGCTTTATCGGTAAAAGTACCGATGGAAGTATTATTAATGTAAACGGCGGCGGATGGCAACCGCTGGCCGTTTTCGCCGTAAACGGTGCCGGTGATCTGCCACTCCTGCGAATAGCCCGGATTAGACAGGCCAAGCAAAAGCAGGCAAAGCCAGCTCCAATGCAGGCCGGGACCCGACAATGCATTCGAAATTCGATGGAACCGGTTATCAGGCATAGTCCACTGTTCGAGGGTAAAACTAATTGGATGTAAAATAGTAAACTTGCGTTACAACTGACAGCGGTTTGCCGATGTCCACCTGATTAAAAACATTGGTCATGAAAACATTTGCGCTTTATGTACTCGTCCTTTTTGCGTTCGTGCAATGCAAGAAAGAAAACCGTGATCCGCTTCCGGAAGTCGCCTCGATCGTTGGTAAATGGCGTATAGTTGAATACAAGCAGATACGTGATGATTCAACGGTCACGCAAAAAGTGTCCAATGCGGATTCGTATTTGTACGAAATCCGGTATGACGGGGTGTTGCTGAACGAGGCCGGATATGTTCCATGCTGCCTGCCCGTGGAATACTCCCTGAACGGAAAGGCGTTCACTCCCAAGCCAGCGACAGCATTAGAGCTTGACCCTGTTTGCTCGTATTCGTTATGCGCGACCTGTCCCGAAATGAAGCTGACGCTGATTTCCCCGGACAGGCTCACCATGGAAACATGTACCGGTTATTTCAGCACTTTTACGCGGGAAAAGTAGGCTTGTTATCCGAATGCCTCGTAATTTCACCGCCTGAAACAATAACTACAGAGGTGATGGATTTAGGTAATGTGCTGAAACAGATTGAGTTTATTAAAGAAATTGACAAACTCAAATACATTCAAAGAAAAACCAGGCTTTTAAACAGCGACCGGAACGAAAACGACGCCGAACACAGCTGGCACCTGGCCGTAATGGCCATTGTGCTGGCCGGGCATTCCAATGTGCAGGTCGATGTTCTTAAAGTCGTGAAAATGGTCTTGATCCACGACATCGTGGAGATCGACGCAGGGGATACATTCATTTACGACACCCAAAAAAGCCACACCAATACGGATAATGAACGGCTCGCGGCTAACCGGATTTTCGGGATGCTTCCTTCTGACCAGGCCAGCGACCTGATTGCCGTCTGGGAAGAGTTCGAAGCGGGCGAGACCAGTGAAGCCAAATTTGCCCGGGCCATGGACCGCCTGGAACCGCTCCTGCAAAACAGCTCCAACAATGGCGGTACCTGGCGCGAGTTCGGGGTGAAATATGAGAAGGTGTACGAGAAAAAGAAGGTGATCAAAGAAGGGTCCGAGGCGCTATGGGCGTATGCGGAAGGCGTGATCAACGAAAGTGTGGAAAAAGGTATACTGGAAAAGTAACCGATAGCCAGCAACGCGCCGGTGGGAACGCGTTGGTCTACGTTTTCAACGGTTCGTCTACATTATTTTTTCGGGCGCAGGTATTTGATTTCCTTTGGGTAACATCAAATGCTTTGTTATGAAAACGCTCAGAAACTTGCTCATAATCACCGTTCTGGTGCTGATTCTGGTCTGCTTTACCCGGCACCGCGGGCCCATGCTATTTAAGCCCGTGTACACGTGGAAAGAAATCCTTCCCCCCGGAAATGGTTCGCATCAGTATGAATGGAAATCCGGCACATTCCCGATGGGGCTTGTACCGCACATCGCGTTTAACGGCAATCTCTGGATGGTAGGTCAAAAAGCGTCCTGGTCGTCAGCAGATGGCATTAACTGGACGCGCCACGGCAAAAACGACTGGGGCGAACGCATCTGGTTGTCGGGCATTTACTTCGCCGGCAAGCTCTGGCAGACCGGTGGAATGCGCTACAAGGAAAGGGAACTCACGGATGAAATCTGGAATTCGGAAAATGGTTCTGATTGGCAGAAAGTGGCCAACGGCAAATGGGGGCCGAGGAAAGGCCATGCATTGGTTGTTTTTAAAAACAAATTGTGGCTTTTCGGCGGTACTTCAAGCGTATCGCGGGATTTCGAATCACTCGAAATGAAAAATGACATATGGTCGTCGCCCGATGGCCTGAAATGGACGCAGGAAGCAGCGCAAGCACCGTGGTCACCGCGCGATTTGCCGCAGGTAGTGGTCATGCGCGACACGTTGTACATGGTAGGCGCGCAGGGAATGGCCGATGTGTGGCGTTCGGCGGACGGTAAAAGCTGGACGCAACTCACAACGGAAGCCGGCTGGAAAAAGCGATACGACATGGGCGTGCGTGTATTCGACGGCCGGCTATGGGTGTACGGAGGCCGTGACCTCAATCCCGACCACCACAAAGGCGCATTAAACGACGTATGGTTTTCCTCGAACGGTAAGGACTGGTTTCGCCATGCCGATCATGCCGCATGGAGTCCCCGGAGCGGTGGGTGCAGCGTCGTATTCCAGGATCAGCTGTGGATTTTCAGCGGCAAGCACACGGGTGCTAACCCGGCTTGGAAAGGAGACGTTTGGGTGTTGCAAAAAAGATAGGGAAGCGATGATTGTCGCCCTGTGGTTATATCGGAAAAATTAAATTAAAAACTTTAATCACAATATATGGCTAAGAATTAGGGTGTTCCGGCTTTTAACTTCTGAAAGTTGCGTAAAGACGGGAAAATCATGAAGTTACGAGCGAAGAAGTTTGCTTTTTTGAAGTGGGGAAAGTGGGCGGCCGCGGCCTGCGCGGGCGTGCTCGTCCTGGCACGCTGCGGCGTTGAAAAGCCCGAGGAGATTAAACTCGCATTGAAGGAAGTACCCTCGGAGCTGGACTTTAATTACGATGTCAAACCGATTCTCTCGGATAAATGCTTCGCCTGCCACGGGCCGGATGCTAAAAAGCAAAAAGGTGGGTTGCGGCTGGATACCGAGGAAGGTGCTTACAAAGCGCTAAAAAACACGAAAAACGGATACGGTAGTAAGCGCCACGCGATCGTCCCCGGTGACCTGGCAGCCAGCGAGGTTTACAACCGGCTTGTCACGCAGGACCCGGATTTAAAGATGCCGCCGCCTGCCTCCAACCTCACATTATCCGTAAAAGAAATAGCGGTACTCACGCGCTGGATCGAGGAGGGAGCCCGTTACAAGCCGCATTGGTCGTTCATCAAACCTGAAAAGCCGGCGGTACCGGCGACGAAGCAGGCTGGATGGGCCCGCACACCCATCGACCATTTCATTCTGGCAAGACTGGATAAAGAAAAGCTGTCGCCTTCCTCCGAAGCCAGTCGCGAAGACCTGATCCGCCGGGCAAGCTTCGACCTGACAGGCTTGCCGCCGACCCTCACTGAAATCGATGCATTCGTAACCGATCAGTCACCCGATGCGTATGCGAAACTGATCGACCGCCTGCTGCAATCGCCGGCTTATGGCGAGCGGATGGCCAGCGAGTGGATGGACGTTTCGCGGTATGCCGACAGCGATGGGTATCTCGACGACAAACACCGTGATTTCTCTCCCTGGCGCGATTGGGTGATCAGCGCATTCAATCGCAATATCCCTTACAACCGGTTTGTGACTATGCAGCTGGCGGGCGACCTTTTGCCCGATAAAACCAAAGAAACCATTCTGGCCACGGCATTCAACCGGTTGCATAAGAAAAGCTCGGAGGCCGGGATCGTTTTTGAAGAATACCGGGTGGAGTACAATGCCGACCGTGTGCAGACGCTGGGGCAGGGGATCCTGGGCCTTTCGGTGCAATGCGCCCGCTGCCACGACCACAAGTACGATCCGATCAGCCAGGAGGCCTATTATAAAATGTTCGGGCTTTTCAACAGCACCAACGAAACCGGAAGCCCCGTTTATGGCCCCGATCAGACACCTGGCCCCGCATTGCTGCTGACCAGCAGGGAAAACGAAGAGATGCTCCGTTTTTTCGACCGGAAAATCACGGGACTCAGCAACCGGCTCGCCCGGATGAAAGACAATTCGGAGGAAGACCTGCGGAAATGGCAAACAACGGGCGTGTTATCCGGAAAACTGCTCGATCAGAAGATTCGCGAGGGAATGGTCGCCTATTACCCTTTCGAAAAGGCCGTGAAAACCACCGATGGCAAAGTTGTCATGCCGAATGCGCTCAATGCGAAACAGCTGGCGCAATGCAACGAAATCATTCTGAAACCCGGCGTGAAGGGCAATGCCTATTTCGTGTCGGACTATAATTCCATCAAACTGGGCAACAATATCGGCTGGCATGAACGGACCGAGCCTTTTTCTGTTGAACTATGGATCAATCCGAATACGGTTTATCCGGATGCGGGTATTTTCTACCATTGCGAAGACTTGCGGCTGGGCTACAAAGGCTATTCGTTGCGGCTCGCCGACAATAAGTTACAGTTTATCATTGCGCATTCCTATCCGCAAAATGCCATTCAGGTAAGCACCCTCGCGCCCGTACCTGTGAAGCAATGGACCAAAGTTACCGTCACTTACGATGGTTCCAGCAAGGCATCCGGGGCTAAGATTTATGTAAATGGGGAGACCGCAAAGACCGGGGTCGATTATGATAATCTGTACAAGGGTATTTTGTATCAAAAGGATATTCATACTTATGGTTTCCAGGGATTTATGGTCGGGCAGCGTAACCTGCTCATCCCTTTCAAAGACGGCGGGATTGATGAACTGAAAATCTACGACAAATCGCTGACAGCCCTTGAAGTTTTGTACAACCATAACCCGAAAAAGGCTGCTGAACTACTGAAAGTGCAGGTTTCTGCGGATCAGAAGGCAATGGTGAAGGAATTTTACAATGCGCATTTCAATGCGGAAACGCAAATGCTGAGAGATAGCCTGAAAACCCCGATGGACGAGCAGAACAAGCTGATCAACAGCGTTCCGGAATTGATGGTAATGGGCGACCTCCCCAAGCCGAGGCCGACCTATCTGCTCACACGCGGTGCGTACAATGCGCCCGGTAAGCGGGTGACACCCGGTGCGCTGGATGCGGTAATGCCGTTCGAAGGGAAATTTCCTCAAAACAGATTGGGTCTCGCGCGCTGGCTTTTCGACAAAAATAACCCGCTCACCGCTCGGGTGTTCGTGAACCGCATCTGGCAAATGCATTTCGGAAACGGTATTGTGCGCTCTTCGGCCGACTTCGGCAACCAGGGCAACCTGCCGTCGCATCCCGAACTCCTCGATTGGCTGGCGGTCGATTTCATGGAATCCGGTTGGAATATCAAAAGGCTGCACAAGCTCATTATGCTTTCGGCAACCTACCGGCAGACGTCCAAAGCCACACCGCAACTGCTTGAAAAAGACCCGGATAATGCATTGCTGGCAAGAGGCGCACGCTTTCGTTTTACGGCCGAAATGATACGGGATAACGCACTCGCTATCAGTGGTCTGCTGGTAAACAGGATTGGCGGCAAAAGCGTTTATCCCTATCAGCCTGCCGGCCTCTGGGACGAACTGAGCGATAAGGTATGGCGCTACAAATACCAGCAGGAGCCTGGTGAGGGATTGTACCGCCGGAGCCTTTACACGATCTGGAAACGGACTTCTCCGCCGCCGTCGATGCTGATCTTCGATGCGCCCGAACGCGGCGAATGCGTGGTGAAACGCCGGGCTACTGCGACGCCTTTACAGGCATTGGTGCTGCTCAATGACCCGCAGTATGTGGAAGCTGCCAGGGCGTTGGCCGAGAAAGTGCTGCATTCCTGTAAAAAGGAAGGTCAGGAAGCAACCGGATTGGCATTCAGGCTGATAACCGGCAGGAGGCCCGACAAGGCAGAGCAACGGATACTCGGGGCGTTTTACGCTGACGAGCTGAAACGTTTCCGCGCGAAGCCCGCGCAGGCGCTCGAATACCTGCGTACAGGCGAGCGCACGTGGGACACGACATTGCAACCAGCGGAAATAGCCGCCCTCGCGACCGTTTCCAGCTCGATTATGAATACCGACGAGGGGCATACCCGCAAATAATATGGCTATGGAAGATCTGAAAAAGGTATTGACACAACTCAACCGCCGGGACTTTCTCACGAAGGCAGGACTCGGCTTCGGTTCCATCGCGCTTTCCAGCATTTTGCAGGCAGGTACTTCACCCGGCGCCCGCAGAGCGGAGGAAGGAGGCGCTGAATCGGCTGTTGCCCCGTTTGTCCGCGGGCCGCATTTTTCTCCCAAAGCGAAGCGCATTATTTACCTGTTCCAAAGCGGCGGGCCGTCGCAACTCGAAACATTTGACTACAAACCTGCTTTGGCCAAATGGCACGGGCAGGAAATCCCGGATTCGATCAAGTCGACGCAGCGGAATTCGGGGATGGTAGCAGGGCAATCGACTTTCCCACTGGTCAAATCGATTTATGATTTTAAGCAATACGGGCAGTCGGGCGCGTGGGTGAGCGAGCTTTTGCCTTACACCGCGGGTATTGTCGATGATTTGTGCATTGTCAAATCGGTGTTTACGGAGGCCATCAACCACGAACCGGCAGTGATGTTCGTGCAAACCGGTTCGCAGCAAAGCGGCCGGCCGTCGATGGGCTCGTGGCTGAGCTATGGGTTGGGATCTGATAATCAGAACCTCCCGCATTTTATGGTATTGATTTCCAAGGGTGTCAGTGGTGATCAGCCATTGAGTACAGCCGCCTGGGCCAACGGTTTCCTCGCGTCGCATCACCAGGGTGTGCAGCTAAGGGCCGGTAAGGATCCGGTGCTGTATTTACAAAACCCGTATGGCGTGCATAAGGAGGACCGGCGGCGTGCATTGGACCGCATTAAAGAACTGAATGAGCACCAGTTTACGCTTTGGGGTGACCCGGAAATACAATCGAAGATCAGCCAGTACGAAATGGCTTACAAAATGCAGACATCTGTGCCCGACGCGGTAAATACTTCCGACGAGCCCGATTATATCTACAAAATGTACGGCGAAGATGCCCGGAGGCCGGGAACATTCGCCGCCAACTGCCTGCTCGCGCGCCGCATGGCCGAGCGCGATGTGAAATTTATTCAGCTCTATCACATGGGCTGGGACCAGCACGGCGATTTGCCTAAAAACATTGCGAAACAGGCCAGGGACGTCGATCAGGCGTCGGCTGCATTGGTGAAGGACCTCAAACAGCGCGGATTGCTGGAAGATACGCTCGTGGTATGGGGCGGGGAATTCGGCCGCACGAGCTTTTCGCAGGGTAAGCTCACCGCCGACAATTACGGCCGCGACCATCATCCCGGCTGCTTCTCGATGTGGATGACTGGTGGCGGCATTAAAACCGGGCAAGTGTACGGTGAAACCGATGAATTCAGCTACAATGTCGTAAAAGATGGTGTGCATGTGCATGATTTCCAGGCGACATTACTGCACCTCTTCGGGCTCGATCACGAGAAGCTGGTATTCAAGCACCAGGGACGGCGGTACCGGCTTACGGACGTGCACGGCAAGGTGATCAACGGGCTTATCGCATAGCTGGATCTGTTTGTTTAAGTAAATAGGGTACCAAAACTGCTTCCAGTTGGTGACTATTGATATTCCAATGAAACCAACATTCCGATTCACGGCGCTGGCATTGTTGCTGGGGAGTCATTTGCTTTCCGCGCAGGACCATCCAATCAAAATTACGAGGCGTTACCTGAACCTTCCCGTGTCGCAGTCTGAGAACCGTGGCACGATGCATTTCAAGGTGAACGGTAAACTGGAACGATCGTTCAAGATACGCCTGGCCCCCGGGGCTCCCGATTATTGGGTGTTTTGTGATATGGCTGCCTTGCAGGGGCAAACGATCGCGATTAGCTACGATGGTAAGGCGGATGGCTTGGGGAAAATCTCGCAGGACGACCGTATTGCGGGGGAAGACTCGATGTACCGCGAGCGGAACCGCCCGCAATACCATTTTACGACTCGCCGCGGATGGATCAACGATCCCAACGGCATGATCTTCTACGAAGGGGAGTACCACCTTTTTTACCAGCATAACCCTTACGAGCGCGAGTGGGAGAATATGTCGTGGGGACATGCCGTGAGTAAGGACATGGTGCACTGGCAGGAGCTGCCTACTGCCCTGTCGCCGGATTCGATGGGCACGATGTTTTCCGGCTCCACCGTCATCGACTATGAGAATACAGCCGGTTTCAACAAGGGAAATATACCAGCGATGATTGCCTTTTTCACCGTTGATAACCCGGAGAAACAGGTGCAATGCATGGCTTACAGTCTGGACAAAGGCCGTACCTGGAGCAAGTATGGCAAGAATCCGCTGATTGATTCCAAGGCCAAATGGAACAGCAAAGATACACGCGACCCGCGGGTGTTTTGGTACAAACCTTCCAAGCATTGGGTAATGGTGCTCAACGAGCGCGACGGCCATTCCATCTATACTTCCCAAAATCTCAAAGAATGGCAATTTCAAAGCCATCTAACCGGCTTCTGGGAATGTCCCGATCTGTTCGAACTGCCGGTGGATGGTGATAAAAACAGAACCAAATGGGTAATGTACGGTGCCTCGGCCAGCTATATGATCGGTTCATTTGATGGGAAAACCTTCAAGCCGGAATCGGGTAAGCATTACTATACTACCGGCAGTATTTACGCCGCGCAAACTTTTACCAACATGCCCGGAACCGATCCGCGCCGCATTCAGATCGGCTGGGGCCGGGTGTCGCACGCCGGCATGCCGTTCAACGGCATGATGCTGCTCCCCACCGAACTGCAACTAAGGACTACCAAAGACGGCCTTCGGCTGATCAGCAGGCCGGTTAAAGAGACCGAACCGCTTTTCAGCAGCGTCGGGAAATGGTCGTCGCTAACGGAGGCGGAAGCGAATGCGAAACTGAAATTGCTCCCTTCGTCCGATCAATTCCGCATCAAAACCACGATCAAGCTTTCGCACGCGACCAGCGCTGGGCTTTCGCTTTTCGGCCAGCGGATATTGGACTACGATATGAATTTCAACCTGGTCAACGGCGTGTTTTACTCGCCGGAGGATATGACCAGCATGGAAATCATCGCCGATATTTATGTAGACCGCACGACCGTCGAGGTATTTATCGATAACGGGGCATACTCCTACTCACTTCAACGAAAACCGGATGCGCGCGCCAAGGAGACGCTGAACTTCTGGGGAAACCGGATCGATATCAGGAACCTGGAAATTTACCGTGCCGAATCGGCCTGGAAATAGGAAGCTTTGCTTTCGATCCGCCAGCCGCCGCTTTGCTGCTGAATTTGATGCAGCCGGTGGTACAGGCCCTGCTTTTGCATGAGGGCCTCGTGATTGCCTTGTTCTTCAATACGGCCTTCGTTGAGCACGATGATCTGGTTTGCATTGCGGACCGTCGCGAGCTTGTGCGCTACCACTATTACCGTTTTGTTCTTCACCAATTCCTGGATCGCCTGCTGAATGTAAATTTCATTCTCCGGGTCCAGTGAGGCAGTAGCTTCGTCGAGCAGGATGATCGGGGCGTTTTTGAGCAGCGCACGGGCAATGCTGATCCGTTGCTTTTGTCCGCCGGACAGCTGGTTGCCGCCTTCGCCGACGCGCGCTTTCAACCCATCGGGCATTTCCCAGGCGAAATCCATCACCCGAGCCTTCTCTGCTGCGTCGAGCACTTCGCCCTCAGTGGCGTCCGGGCGACCGAAGTGGATGTTGTTATAAATTGTGTCATCAAACAAATACACATCCTGGAATACCTCGCTCACGAGCGCACACACGTCGTCGGGGCGCATATCCTGCACATTCACGCCGCCTATGCGGATGCTGCCTGATTGCACGTCCCAGAAGCGGGCGATTAACGAGGTAATCGTCGTCTTTCCGGAACCCGAAGGCCCTACCAGCGCGGTCATACTCTTTTCCGCTACCGTGAACGAGAGGTTTTGGAGCACATACCGGCCGTCACGGTATGCGAAACCGACATTTTCGAATTGAATATCAAAGCTCACAGGTAGCAACGCCCGCCCGGATGCCTGCACGGGTGTGCGCAGGAGCGTGACGATCCGGTCGAGGCTGATGTTCATGTAACGCAGGATCACGTAGTCGACAAGCAGTATTTTGATGGGTTCGAAAAGCCGGTAACCGACGATCAGAAATGTAATGAGCACCGGAACGGGTAGGTTCCCGGCGACCAGGTAGGAGAGTGCGAGGCTGATCATCAGCAGGAAACTCAGTTCGAGCACCAACCCGCCTGTGAGGACGAATGGGCCCGGGATAGCTTCTGTTTTAATGCTGGCCTTGCGGAAATCGTCCAGCGCTTTTTGCAGCGTAGAAAACCGCTGGCCCGTCATGCCAAATGACTTAATATGCCTGATCCCTTGTACGTATTCCAGAAAGCGGGCTCCGGTTTCGTTGCGGGCTTGCACGTGATGATGGCCCTGCTTCACGACGAGGTAGTCTGAAATGCGGATCAGCACCCAGGCCAGCGGCAACGCCGCGAGCAGCACCAGCGCGAGGCGCCAGTCGGTGGCAAGCAAAAAGGCCGATACGATCACCGTTGCGAACACAGCCCCGGCCATATTGCCGACGGTGTGGCCGAAAATCAGTTCAAAATTGGCCACATCTTGTAAGACGACCGAAGCCAGCTCTCCCGGATCGCGCTGCTTGAAAGTCCCCATCGAAATGCGCTGCAAATGATTGCCCAATGCCATACGCAGATTGGTGGAGAGCGTATAGGTCATATCGTTGCTGCGGACAATGGTTTTGACCGAAACAAAAAATTGCCCGGCGATGAATACCACCATCATACCGACATAAGTCCAGAGCTTTTGCGGATCGGGCGCGGGGGAGAACAGTTCCTGGATAATGAGCAGCAGGAAACCCGTCGGTACGGCTATGAAGAGGCTGTGCAGGAGTTCGAGCAAAATGCTTTTCCGCACAATAGCCGGTGCGGTCCTGAATGTATAAATGAGGTTCCGGATCATTTCTCTGGTATTGATTTTCCTATTTTGGAATGGTCGTTCATGAATTTAATGCAAACTCGCCTGCACGGGTGTGCGCGTGCCACATACCCGTGTACATGGGGCATTCGGCGAGGAGTTCTTCGTGGGTACCCCTGGCTACTACCGCACCTTGTTGCATGACCACGATCTGGTCGCAGGCGGTGATGGTGCTGAGCCGGTGGGCGATTACGATTACCGTTTTGTTGGAAATCAGTTTATTGAGAGCGGCCTGAATGAGGGACTCGTTCTCGGGGTCGCTGAACGCAGTGGCTTCGTCGAGTATAAGAATGGGCGCGTCTTTGAGAATGGCCCGTGCGAGCTGGATGCGCTGCTGTTCGCCTCCGCTGAGATGTGCACCCGAATGTCCCCACGGCGTGTAATAGCCGAATGGCATTTTTTCGATAAATGTGTGGCATTGGGCGGCTTTGGCAGCCTGTATCACCTCGTCTTTTGTTTTGTCCATCCCCATACGGATGTTTTCAAAAATGCTTTGCTCGAACATAAAGCTGTCCTGGAACACAAATGCGATGTTCCGCATAAGCTCTTCCGGCCTGACATTGCGGATATTCTGCCGGCCGATCAGGATCGCGCCGCTATCGACATCCCAGAAACGCGCCACCAGTTGTGCAGCCGTAGATTTGCCCGACCCAGAAGGCCCAACCAGTGCGGTGATAGTACCCTGTGGGACGTCGAAACTGACGTCGTTCAATGCATACTGGTGTTTTTGATAACCGAATGAGACGTTTTTGAATCGTATGCTGAAATCGTCATCCAGATATGCATCACCTTCTGTTTCCTGTTCCTGGCCAAAGAGTATTTCATCGAGCCGTTTCACGCCGTGGTTGATCACCGAAATTTGCGGCCCCAACGTGCTGAGCGCGAAAAGCGGGCGGATATAACCAACGCCGAGAATGAGGAACAGGAAGAGCGTCGACAACGTAATGCCGTGGGAGAAATACAGGTAGAGTCCCACAGCCAGCACGGGCAACGTGGCATTGCTGATGAAGCTGATAAATATCCCGAATGCGGGCGAAGCCGTGCTGTTGTAGGCAACCACCATTTGCTTGAAGCGGAGCACAACCTGGCTGTACTTATCGAAGCGCTCGGCATTATGCCCGAATATCTTGATCACCGGCATCGCCCGGACAAACTCCACAATCCCTGCATTCATGGATTCCAGTGAACTGTGATATTCCGTGAGCAGGGCTTTGAATTTCTTGCCGAACATAAAAGGCATCATCACGGTCAGCGTGATGATGGGAATGCAGCTTGTGAGCGCCAGTTGCCAGTTCACGATAAACAAATAGCCGAGCGTGATTAACGGCAACGCCACGCCTTTGACGAGATCGGGAATGCTGTGGGCGATGAAGTTTTCGATGCGCTCCACATCGTCGGCGAGGATCTTTTTCAATGCCCCCGAATTCGACTGGTTGATGAAACCGAGCGGCAGCCTCCCGAGTTTATCCGCCATTTGCCGGCGCAGCTCGTAAAGAATGTTGAACGCCGCTACGTGCGAGACCATGCCGGAGGCGTACAGCAGTACATAGGCCGCGATCGCCGCGAATACCGACCGGTAAATGTAAAGTTTCACCAGCCCTATTTCCATCGGGGTCGATAGCAGCGCATCGATAATGGAATACACCAATGCATAGGGAACGATCGAAAGCAGCGCGTGCGCTACTGCCAGCACACCGGCGATGATCAGCAGGTTTCGCTTCGTGCCGGCAATTTCCAAAAGCCGGGCAATCCCGCTTTTAGGTTGATTTTCATGGCTCATAGAACTGAATTAAAGTGGGAGCTTGT
>DATMSL010000080.1:0-3389 GCA_035565435.1 Dyadobacter sp.
TATCATCGACTTGAAAATAAGCCCAATCTGATCGATAAAAGTATCGATACCATTATAACCCGGGGAATTGCTTCTGATCCTGTCGTCTGCGAGTCAATGAAAGGACTTTATTCTATTATGCAGCAACTGAAAAGTTTCAGAATGCCGCATAAAACGGTTGCGGAAGAAGCTTACAGCCATGTTATTGCAGGGAAAAACAAGCCGGTTTGTCCTTTGAAATTAGATTTTAATGAATTAAGAAATATTGGGAGCGGTGGATATTCTCCCGGTATTCTTTCGCATATTTTGAAATTATCCAATCAGAAATTGGCAAGGTTGAACGAATATGTCAGCCCAAACCTAAAATCCGGTCTTTGCCGCGCCCTATCTGAAAGTGCGTCCAGATGATTACAATGGTATTAATTACCAACAAAGCACTCGTGGAGTACAAGACAAACTGGGTCATGCCAAGGCGGCCGAAAAATGACGAGAACATGGTGATCAATGCGATTCCGTAAGTAAGCACTGTCCATGCAATTTGGAATTGAAGAACCCGCTTTCCGAATTCCGCGACTCCGGCGACCGTGTTTCGTTTGTAGATCCAAAAAGCAAGCGGCAGAAGCACATTACCAAGCGGCATTACCCAAAACGACAGTGCTGAAAGATTCAGCAGTTTCAAAGCCCCCGGATCCTCAACAACCGGTGCCGGCGGAATAGCGACGGGAGCAGCAAATGCATCAGCAGAGAACATTTCGACATCTACGCCGAGCGCCTGCGCGAGGAGGCGTAGCGTCTCGCCGCGCGGAATGGTGTCGCCGGCTTCGATCCGTTGCAAAGTGCGCAGGTTAATACCCGCCATTTCAGCCAGCGCTTCCTGTGAAAGGCCTTTGTTTTTCCGCAATGTGCGTATTTGTTCGGATGTGGTTTGTTTGTTCATTTTGAAGTTGTTTCCGGTAAAATTAGGGTTGCGACCACGCATTTGATAGCGGCATTATTGCGACATTTCTGCGTAGTAGTACATTATCTGGCATTCTCCTGTATTGTTTCCGCCGGTTTACTATATTTAAGCATTATCAAAAACGTTTCACTCCATTCCTATGCGACACCTCTTCAAAAGAACATTTATTCCAATACTACTTTCCGGCCTGGCAGCGATGCCTTCGCTGGCACAGCAACAACCGTCACTCCTCGGCTTCGGTACCGAGGCTGCAAAGAAGGAGCTGGACCTCGAAGCAGCGTTCGATAAACAACTACAAGCCAACAACCTGCGCGACTGGATGAAGCGCATGACGGCTTTTCCGCACCAGCTGGGTTCGCCGTATGGCCTCAATAACGCACTTTTCCTGCGCGACAAGCTCGCTTCGTGGGGTTTCGACGCGCGGCTTGATACGGTGCATGTACTTTTCCCGACACCCAAAGTGCGGATACTGGAACTGACCGAACCCACTAAGTTCAAGGCATCGCTAACCGAAAAACCATTGAAGGAGGACGCCACATCGGCACAAACGAAGGATGTGCTGCCGCCTTATCACGCATTTTCGGCCAATGGCGATGTGACGGCCGAACTGGTTTTTGTGAATTATGGCGTGCCGGACGATTATGAGGAACTGGCGAAGCTGGGTGTGGATGTGAAAGGGAAAATTGTGATCGCCAAATATGGCGGTTCGTGGCGGGGTATCAAGCCGAAAGTCGCATACGAGCATGGCGCGATCGGGTGCATTATTTATTCGGATCCGAAGGAGGACGGTTATTTCCAGGGCGACGTATATCCCAAAGGGGCATTTAAAAATGAATCGGGTGTGCAGCGTGGGTCGGTGGTGGATTTGCCGCTGGCGCCGGGCGATCCGCTGACGAATGGATTTGTGGCCGACGCGACGCACAAGCGGCTGTCGGTGGAAGAAGCGCCGGCGATGATGAAGATTCCGGTGCTGCCGATTTCGTACGGCGATGCATTGCCGCTGCTCAAAGCATTGGGCGGTCAGGTGGCGCCTGCTACCTGGCGGGGCGCATTGCCGATTACTTACCATGTCGGCCCTGGCCCGGCGAAAGTGCATTTGAAGCTCGAATTCAATTTTGATATCGTGCCTTGCTATAATGTGATCGCGACGCTGAAAGGCAGCGAGTTTCCCGACCAATGGGTGATCCGCGGTAACCACCACGACGCCTGGGTGTTCGGTGCGGCCGACCCGGTGAGCGGTGCAGTAGCCGAACTCGAAGAAGCGCGGGCACTGGGCGAGCTCGTGAAAACCGGCTGGAAACCGAAGCGTACCATCGTTTACTGCTGGTGGGATGGCGAGGAACCCGGGTTGCTCGGCTCGACCGAATGGGTGGAGAAATACCAATCCATTTTGAAGGAAAAGGCCGTTGTGTACCTCAATTCCGACGGAAACGGTCGCGGGTACCTGAGCGCGGGCGGGTCGCACACACTCGAAAAGTTCATCAACCAGGTAGGCCGCGACGTGACCGACCCCGAAAAAGGCACGAGCGTGATCGACCGCCTGCGCTCGCGCACGATCCTCAACGGCTCGCCGACCGCCAAACAAGAAGCCCGGCTGGAAGCGCGCACCCGCGCCGATCTGCGTATTGGCGCCCTGGGTTCCGGTTCTGACTATACGCCGTTCATCCAGCACCTCGGCATCGCCTCTCTCAACGTCGGCTACGGGGGCGAAGATGCCGGCGGCGACTACCACTCCATTTTCGACTCCTACGACCATTACACCCGTTTCAAAGACGGCGACTTTGCCTACGGCGTAGCCCTGGCCAAAACCCTCGGCCGCTCCGTCCTCCGTTTCGCCAACGCCGACGTACTGCCCTTCGATTTCACCAACTTCGCCAACACCATGCAGCTCTACACCTCGGAAGTAAAAAAGGAACTCGAAGCCGCCCGCACCAAAGCCGAAGACCACAACAAATCTCTCGCCGAAGGCCGCTACGAAGCTGCTTCCGACCCGAAAGACCCGTTTGTGAAGCCGGCTCCATTGTCGGTCGCACCCTATTTGAACTTCGCGCCGCTGGATAATGCATTGGTAGCATTGGAAAACAGCGCCAAAGCATTCGCCTCGGCTTCTTCGAAATTCTCTGCATTGCCTGCGGACAAGTTGAAGGAGTTGAATGAGATATTATATAAAACCGAAAGGAAACTGATCCATACTGATGGCTTGCCTCGCCGGCCTTGGTACCGGCATCAGATCTATGCGCCGGGCTTTTATACCGGGTATGGGGTGAAGACGTTGCCGATGATCCGGGAGGCGATTGAGCAGAAGAATTGGAAGGAGGCTGAGGAGGGGATTTTGAGGGTGAGTGGGGTTTTGGAGGGGTTTGTGGGGGAGGTTGAGCGGGCGACGAAAGTTAGATAGCTGTTTGTATTTTGACTGGGGAGTCGTCGGTTGACGACACCTCAGTCAAAGTGA
>DATMSL010000081.1:0-18061 GCA_035565435.1 Dyadobacter sp.
GGGGCTGCACTTTTTGTTTTTAATAATGCCACCAAGACACGAATAGGATCTTCGTGTTTATTCGTGTCTTGGTGGCTAATTACATCGCCGTGAAGAACCTCTCACAATCAGTTCCGTACTCAAAACCCGCTTCTCATTGACGATAATTTCCTCCGCATCTACCAGCTGTAAAATCCATTCTGCGGTTGTACGACCGATTTGCATCGTGGGCTGGCGAACAGTGGTGAGGCCTGGACCAATGTAGGCAGATTCCGCATTGTCGCTGAAACCTACTACGCCGAGTTCATCGGGGATGGAAATACCTTTTTCCATGGCCATCAGCATGATTTCGATGGCCGAAGAATCGTTGACGGCGAAGATCGCATCGGGGCGGTCGGCGAGGTCGAGGAGGTACTGGCCGTAAATGCGGGCTTTCTGCTGCGTGAGCATACCCTGGATGATCATATGGTCCTGAATGGGCTTGCCATATTTTTCCATCGCCGCCCTGTAACCCCGCAACCGTTCCTGGCTTACCTGCAACGTGAGCGGCCCGCCGAGGTGCGCAATGCGTTCGTAGCCATTCAAGATAAGGTGCTCCACCGCTTTGAATGATGCCTCGAAATCGTTTACGACCACTTTCGGTACGTCGATCTGATCGCAGACGCGGTTGAACTGTATGAGCGGGATTCCGCGCTTGGCGAACAGACTGAGGTGATCGAAATTGTTGGTTTCCTGTGTAAGTGAAATGAGCAGTCCGTCGATCCGGTTAGCCAGCATTGCCTTGGTATTCGATATCTCGACCTGGTAGGATTCATTACTCTGCATGATGGTCAGGTTGTACCCGGCCCCGGTAAGCACCTCGTGGGCTCCGATGATCACATTCGGGAAAAACTGGTTCTGAAATTCCGGAACGATCATTCCAATTGTATTCGTCCTGCTTTTGACGAGATTATATGCCAGCTGGTTAGGCTGGTAATCGAGTTGGGCGGCTTTGTCGAGCACAGCCTGGCGCGTCTCCGGGCTGATATCCGCATGCCCGTGCAATGCGCGTGAGACCGTCGAGTTGGATACTCCCAACGATTTGGCAATGTCTATGATCGTCGTCTGGTGCCGTTTGCGTTTAACCAGCGACTTAATCGAGTCGTCCTTCTCGGAATGCGTGAAATAATAATTGCACCATTTGCACAGGTACCGCTGCTTGCCTCGCACATAGCCCGCCTTCATGATGCCATCCACCTGCGCGCATTTCACACACTGAATCATAATCCTTGTACTTTTTAAATAAAGCGCTCTTCAATACCCCTATCGGAACCATCCAACGGCTCCGTTCGCAAAAATATAAAAATCTCCTATTAATCATCCGCAAAATCATATATCGGTATCGTTTCCGCAAACGTTACCGATACTTTTTGTTCAATTCCCGGAAATTTATGGGCTAAAACCACGTGGGGATCGGCTGTTCACCCAGCTATATTTAGGTAAAAACCGCAATTCAGCCCGGCTATTCGCAAGTGCTGCTGACCACAGCCCAGCCTGCCCCGATGCCCGAAAATTGCACTATTTCAATTTAACCAAATTTAAAATCTAACCCTAATATTTACCTACATGAAGCAAAAGATACGTGACTTGTTCCTGCTCAGTCTCCTGTGCCTGGGCATTACGCAGTCGCTGCTCGCACAGAATGTGACAGTGAAAGGCAAAGTGACCGACGAAAAAGGTGAAATGATTCCCGGTGCGAGCGTGACTGTAAAAGGCTCTCAGCAAGGAACACTGACAGACGCCGAAGGGGTGTATACTATCGAAGTGGCAGGTAATGCAACGCTCGTATTCTCTTTCCTTGGCTATCTGAAAGAAGAAGTGACCGTTTCCAACCGCTCGACCATCGACGTTTCGCTCAAAACCGACACCAAAGCGTTGGAAGAGGTAGTCGTGGTGGGTTACGGAACGCAACGGAAGGTAGAAACGACGGGCTCGATTGCCTCGGTAAAGGCAGCAGACCTGGTACAGACACCGGTTGCGAATATCGCACAAGGCTTGCAGGCGCGTGTTGCAGGGGTGCAGATCAACCAGAACTCGGGCTCGCCAGGTGGTAACATTAGCGTGAGAATTCGTGGCACCAACTCTATCAATGGTTCTTCCGAACCGCTCTATGTCATAGATGGTATTCAGGTTTCAAACGGAGGTGGAATAACGGATGTAAGCCCGCTTTCAACGATTAACCCCAATGATATTGAGTCAATTGAAGTATTAAAAGACGCTTCCGCTTCGGCCATTTATGGATCGCGGGCAGCTAACGGCGTCGTGCTTGTGACCACCAAACGTGGTAAAAATGGCCCCACCCGTGTCACATTCGATAGTTATTATGGAACACAGCAGGCCAATAAAACCCTCGACGTACTAAATGCTGCCCAATTCGCGCAGCTTGAAAATGAGGTATTTAAAAACAACTATTATCCCAACCCTCAATCACTGGGCGAGGGAGTAAACTGGCAAAAACTGATTTTCCGCAAAGCTCCCATTCAAAATCACCAACTGTCTGTCAACGGCGGCACAGAACGGACACAACTCGCTCTTTCTCTCAATTACTTCGACCAGAAGGGCATTATCATCAGTTCAGGTTTTAAAAGATATTCACTCAGGCTGAACCTCGATCACCAGCTCAGCAAAAAAATTAAGGTTGGTACAAGTATTCTGAGCAGCTACTCACTCAGCGATGGCATTCAAACGGGCGGTACCAACATCGGCGACGGCGGTGCTGTCACTGGTTCTATCCTGGGCGCGGCGGTGGGCGCACCGCCTACCCTGCAACCCTACAGACCTGATGGCTCGCTGTTCCCGTTCGGGGAGCAGGGCGGGCAATATCGGGAGGTCGTGAATCCGCTCGGGTTTTCATCTATTTTGAACAACCGCGCCATCAAACGGTCGCTGATTAATCTTTACGGTGAGGTTACACTCGCAAAAGGGCTTACCTACCGGGCGTCGTTCAATGCTGATCAGCGGGGTGAGTTGTTTGATTCTTACTCGCCGAGATCAATCGTCAACCAGTCTGATTTGAACGATAACTCCGGCTCGGGTACCAAGGCTAATGCCAATTTCCTTGCGCTACTGCACGAAAGCATTCTGACCTATTCCACGACTTTTGCCAAAAACCATTCATTCAAGGCGACAGCAGTGTTCGGTACACAGGCAGAAATGGCCAATTCCAATGAAATCAATGCCACCGGATTTCCGAACGACGCTACATTCAACGAGGCGTTACAGCTCGCGCTGACCCGTACAGTGAAAAGCAACCGGACTTTGGTTCGGCTGGATTCCTACCTCGGCCGTATTAACTATGGCTTCAAGGATAAGTTCTTTGTGGATCTGACAGCACGGATCGATGGTCTGACGAAGTTCGGAGCTAATCACAAATACGGCGTATTCCCCGCGGTATCGGCCGCCTACCGCTTGATCGAAGAGCCGTTTATGAAAGACGTATCATGGCTTTCCGACCTGAAACTCCGCGGAAGCTTTGGTATTACCGGTAATGCTGCCGGCATTGACCCTTATCAATCACTTTCTATCGCTTCCGGCTCTACCTCGACCAACAACTACGACTATAACATTAACCATACTTATGTGACGGGGATCAGTCCGTTGGGTATTGCTAACCCGGATTTGCGTTGGGAAAAGTCTGCTCAAACAAACTTTGGGGTGGATATCAGCTTGTTAAATAATCGGGTTAGCCTCATTGCCGATGTTTACTACAAAAAGACCAAAGACCTCTTGTATGTAAAAAGTCTGCCATACAGCTCAGGTTACAACACGCTGGTGGGCAACTTTGCTTCACTCGAAAACAAAGGGATTGAACTGGCTGCCAATGCGCGGATTTCCGACGGCGCATTCAAATGGGACCTCTCCGCTAATGTGACGATCAATCGCAACAAAGTCCTCAGCCTTGATGGCGGGGTAACCAGTGAGCGCTTCGCAACCACGTATACCATCCTGAAAGTCGGCGAACCGCTGGGTCTTTTCAAAACCTATGTTTTCGACGGTATCAATCAAACCGGCGAGGCGATCCTTCCAGGCTACGATGGCCGCTTGGGAGGTCATAAAGTGAAGGATATGACGGGCGACGGTCAGATTACTTCCAGCGACCAGGTTATTGTGGGTAATCCAAACCCGAAATTCATCTACGGCTTCTCGACCAACATGTCCTTCAAAGGCTTTGATTTGGGTGCGTTCTTTTCCGGTTCGCAGGGAAATGACATTTACAATGCAAGCCGTCTCTCATTCGAAAATCCATTGGGCCAGCGCAATATGCTCGCAGGCGTTGCCAACAGATGGACTCCGACCAACCCGAGCAACCAATATGTGAGCGGATTTCAGGGCGGTCGGCTGCCCATTACCAACTACGTAGTGGAAAACGGCTCTTATCTGCGTTGCAAGAACATCGTATTGGGCTACGCGCTGCCCAAGTTCCGCGGCGTGCAGGGCATCCGACTGTACATAAGTGCCAACAACCTGTTCACCATCACCAAATACAGCGGATTTGACCCCGAAGTGAACACTTATGCTGGTTCAAACACTGTCATCGGTGTTGACAACTTCGTGTATCCGCAGGCTAAATCATTCCTCGGTGGCATTCAGGTAACTTTTTAAACCCAAATCGAGATCATTAACATGCAAAAGATATTCAAACTCGCGGCAATAACGGCAACGGCATTCGTTATGGGCTCGTGCGAACTGGACGAGAAAGTCTATTCTTCTATTTATACCGAAGATTTTTACAAAACAGCGGCCGACGCCGAAAAAGCGCTGATAGCAGTGTACAGTGCGCTGGGCAGCATGGGCGGGGGACCTGCGCTCACACTAGTCGCTGATTTGAGTGACGACCAAAGTTACCCGCGGGCCGTTGTTGGCCGGAATACGCTGACGCTTTTTACTTACGATGTTAACTACACCACCCAGAAAAGCAATGGACGGGTTAACGAGTCGCCCCAGCAAATCTGGGTTTCATGCTACGCAGGCATAGAGAAGGCCAATTGGATCATCGCGAAAGTACCTGACGCCTCCATGAATGAGACACGCAAGAAACAGGTACTTGGCGAGGCGCATTTCCTACGCGCATTCTATCACTGGGTGCTGGCCAAAAACTTTGGTGACGTTCCTGTGAAAACGGTTCCAAGCTACACCGAAGCCGAAGCGTACACCGCCAAAAGCCCGAAAGCCGATGTTTACAAGCAGATCTATGCCGATTTGGACCAGGCACTGGCTGCGGGGCTCCCTTCCTATCCATTGGTTGACAAGGGGCGCCCGTCACACGAGGTAGTGAATGCCCTTTATGCCAAAGCCGCTTTGTACAATGAAGATTGGGCCAAAGCATTGGAGAAAGCCCAGGCGGTTATTAACTCGGGCAAATATGCATTGCTCCCCGATGTACGCGACGTGTATCGCTACGACAACGAAGATCCCGCCCGCCTCGAAAATATGTGGGCTTATGAGGTGGATCCTATTTCACCAGGTACGGGACATCAACTGGTGGGATTATGCGGCCCTCCGGGAAGTGCCGCCCCTTCCTTCGCTCGCACTTCATACGGTTCGATGTTTGCCTACCAGTCGTTTTTCGACTCCTTCGATCCTGCCGACAAACGCCGTGCATTACTGGACACGAACTATGTAAATAAGGACGGGAAAGTCGTTGCCCAAAAGAACATCACCCCGATTTCTACCAAAGGCGTATTAATCAAAAAGTACCAGGACCCTGTGTCGACCATCGGCACCATTCCGAATGTGCCGATCTTGCGCCTCCCCGACATGTACCTCATCGCGGCCGAAGCGGAGGCACGTTTGAACGGCGCCACGTCAGCCGCCTACGGCTTCATCAATCCGATCAGAAAGCGTGCGGGTCTGCCTGAACTGAAAACCGGCCTGACCAAGGACGCATTTATCGATGCAGTCTTGCAGGAACGCGCATGGGAATTTTTCGCCGAGGGCGACCGCTGGTATGACCTGACCCGCACAGGCAAATTCCTGACCGTCATTCCGAAAGCGGTGAACGATGTGTATCCTACCCGCAACGTAACAGCCAAAAACAAATATTTCCCGATCCCGCTCGACGAAATCAATGCCAATCCCAAACTGGAACAAAATCCGGATTGGAAGTAGCGAGGGTGTATAAGCATGTTCCTCCGGAGCCGAAATAGGCTGGATGAACATGCTTGTTATAAACAGGTTATCCCTACGAGATTTGCGGGAGTTCTCAAAAACCAGGCGACACTCCGCAAAGCATTACAGTGTCCCGGAGGGACGTCCCGTTTATAGCAAACAGTTATTCGTCCGATTAACGAGCCCCGGAGGGGCCTCCTTCGGATAGCAAAAAAGGAATGTAAACGATGATTCAACTAATGCTTTTGTTCTCACTATGCTGTACCTCCCCAAACCGGGAAGGTCGCATTCGTGAATACAAAATCACCGAAAACGACACGCTTACCTATACCCTGAAACTCGCGCTCGACGAAAGAGGCCAACCGCAATACTTCTTCAGAAATATCTTCACACCGGTTTGCTATACCAACGAATGCAAACCGGTGTATATCAATTTCTATTGGGATTTACTGGGCAACTACGAACGCTACGACCTGCCCCAAGGCAAAGTGCTCACGAAAGTAGACCACGACGAATTCAAGGAAGAAGATTACCAGAAATTACAGGATATTCTCGCTCAGAACAACTCCATTTTTGCCGACCTCAAAATGGAAGACCTGATCACGAAAGGCACCGACAACCTGACGGATTCCGTAGACGCGAAAGCCGGCGCGACGCTGAAAACCATTAAAAACCAGGTGATCGACGGAGCGGTTTATACCTGCTACACCCTTTGGCACATTGCTTACGGCAAAGCGGTGCCCGAAATGCAGAAGATCATCGAAACCTATTCGAGCGACACGTTGCTGCACCGATTTCTGGAAAGCAAAAACCACCATTACCAATATTGGGCGATGGCAAAGGTCATGGACGAAAACGGAGGGGTTAAAAAACCTTTTGAAAAGGATATTGAGGCGATCATCGCCGGAAAGAATGGTTTCATCGCCAAATATGCATTGCAGCATGCTGGAAATGATTTTTTCAAAACAGAACAGAGACAGAACTGGCTTTGGGACACTTACCAGAAAACCGGTTATGCCATGCAGATAGCCATATTAAAGAAGCTCAATACCGGCAATATAAAAATCTCCGACTCCTTGGCATCAAACCTGCAAACCAGCCTGCCCAATGCCAATGAAGAACAAACTCTACTAATCCAAAAAATCTTACAGAAACCATGAACATCCTCCCCAACCCAAGGCGTCAGCCTTGGGCCCCCAACGCCAGGGGCATAGACACCCTGGCCACAGACGCCCGGGGCTCGATGGCCCGGGGCTCGATGGCCCGGAATCTCGCCATCTGGGCCAGTACCTTTCTGGTCATAGCGCTCCTCAGCCTCCCTGCCATGGCTCAGAACCACCTCCTGATCGAAACAGAATCTTTCGAGGACAAGGGCGGCTGGGTGATCGACCAGCAATCTTTCGTGGTCATGAATTCTTCCTACATCATGGCGCATGGTATGGGCCGGCCGGTGAAGGACGCCGTTACGACCGTTAAGTTTCCTAAAACGGGAAAGTACCATTTGTGGGTACGTACCAAAGACTGGGCGCCATTTCCGAAAGGGCCGGGCAAATTTCAGGTTATTTTGGATGGCAAATCGACTGGCCAGACTTTCGGGGAAAGTGGCTCTGATGCCTGGAAATGGTACGACGGCGGCGTAATCGACATTAAGAATGCGACCACTAAACTTGCATTGAAAGATCTTACAGGATTCAACGGTCGTTGCGATGCATTGCTTTTCACCGACGACCTGAAATTTACCCCACCGAATGAGCTGGAAGCATTGACCGCCTTCCGCAGGAAACTCCTGAATCTTACCGATAAACCTCAGGATGCCGGCCGGTACGACCTCGTGGTGGTAGGCGGCGGCATTGCGGGCACCTGCGCGGCCATTTCCGCAGCGCGGATGGGCCTTACCGTGGCGCTCATCCAGGACCGCCCCGTCCTTGGCGGTAACAACAGCTCCGAGGTACGGGTGCATTTGATGGGGGATGTGGATAAGAACCATTATCCCAAACTCGGCCGCATCGTGCGTGAAATGGACAACGGCGACCCGGGCAATGGCAACCCCGATGCCAAAGAATACGGCGATGCCCGCAAAATCTCCATCGTGAAGGCCGAAAAGAACATTTCACTGTTCCTGAACACCCACGTTTTCAAAGTAGAAAAAGAGAATGACATCATCACCGCGGTAGTCGGCCGTGATATTGCTACCAACCAGGAACGCCGATTTTCCGGCTCGTTCTTCTCGGATTGCACGGGCGATGGAACGGTGGGTTTCCTCGCGGGCGCGGACTTCCGCATGGGTCGGGAGAGTAAAGCCGAGACAGGTGAATCGCTGGCGGCAGACAAGAGCGACGATTTTACATTGGGTACCTCCAACCTTTGGGCTTCCGTGGACCGCGACACCGTTTCTTCTTTCCCCGAAACACCCTGGGCGATGCAATTTTCGGATGAATACCATATCGATGAACCAAAGTCGGACTGGCAATGGGAAACCGGTTTCGGCAATTTCAACACCATTACCCAGGCCGAACAGATCCGCGACCATAACCTGCGCGCCATTTACGGCAACTGGTCGTATTTGAAGAAGAACAAAGCGGCCAAATACGGTAAGAAAGAGCTCGCCTGGGTGGCCTACATCGGTGGCAAGCGCGAATCGCGCCGCATTATCGGCGACTATGTACTGAACCAGATGGATATTCAGGAAGGGAAATTATACCCCGACGGCTCGGTGACCGCCACCTGGACGATCGACCTGCATTTCCCCGACGCTAAAAACAGCAAATACTTCGAAGGCCAGGAGTTTTTTGCGGGTACCAAGCACATCAAAGTGGCGCCCTACACGATTCCTTACCGCTGTCTTTATTCCAAAAACATCCAGAACCTGTTCATGGCAGGCCGCAACATCAGCACCACACACGTGGCATTCGGGAGCACCCGTGTGATGCGTACGTGCGGCATGATGGGCGAAGTCGTGGGGTTTGCCTCGTACATCGCGAACAAATACAAAACCAGCCCGCGGGGCGTATACAAAGACCATTTACCCGAGCTAACCGGGATTCTCAAAGGCGAAACACTCGCTCCACAACCCTGATATGCATTGAATAACCTTGTGATACATATTGCCGGAGTAATATCCACACTTCTCCTGACGCTGCCGTTGGTAACAATGGCAGCTCCGGTGAAGGATACTGCTATGATCTCCATTCACGGAGAGGCGCAGGGCACTACGTATCATATTCGCTATTTCGATTCGCAAAACCGCAATTTCAAGTATTCAATCGACTCGGTCCTGACTGAATTCGACAAATGCCTGTCACTCTACCGGCCCGATTCCGAGCTTTCGGCATTCAATCGTACTTCGCGTCACACATTTCGGTCAGCCTGGTTTTATGATGTTTTGGTTAAATCAAAGGAAATCCATGCAGCGACGGGCGGGGCTTTTGATCCTACCATCATGCCACTTTCGGAGGCCTATGGTTTTGGGAATAAAAAGAATGTGGATCCCGGAAATGTAAACGCGGATTCACTGATGCAATTTATTGGTTTTGAATACATTGAATTTAACCAAAAGGAAGTAAACAGCCAGCCGGGCATGCGACTGGATTTCAATGGCATTGCCCAGGGCTATTCCGTGGACATTGTTGGAGCGTTTCTGAAAAGCCGCGGCATTCATCGTTTTATGGTCGAGATCGGTGGGGAAGTGATTTGCTCAGGTACCAAAAACGGCGGCATTGCCTGGGTTACCGGTATTGAAAACCCGCTAAAACCTGCTGCACTGGCTGCTACGGTAGCGCTCTCTAACCGCGCCATGACCACCGCGGGTAACTACCATAACCATATTACCCGCAACGGCATTACTTACAATCACATTATCGACCCGCGTACCGGCTCAATGGAGCAATCCCCGCTGCTGAGCGTGACCGTATTCGCGAAGGACGCCATCACCGCCGACGGCTACGACACCGCCTTCTTCGTGATGGGCCTCGAATCGACCAAAACCTTTTTAAAAAACCGGAAAGATATCGACGTGTACATGCTTTACACCAATGAAGAAGGGCATTTAATGTCCTTCGCAACTGACGGTATCAAAGACCTTATCCAGGAAAAATGAAACGATTAACCCTAACACTGCCGATTTTACTCAGCGTTCTTATCATTTCTCAGGCCCGCGCCCAGCGAACCATCGTGAAGTCATTGGCTAACAACGCGATCCGCATCCAATGGCGCCAAATCGACGGTGCATTGAAGCTCGAAGAAGTTTCGATTAAGCAGAATGACCGCTGGACGAAGACCATTCCACCTTCCGGCGAGTACACATTGCTGTATTCCGAAACCAAACCTTCAACCGAATCTGCTGAAACATTCGAGAAAATCACCGGCGGCAAATTCCCCGAAGACGCCTATCACTACCAGCAAACCCAATGGAAAGAGAGCACCACCGGCGTGGCGCTCAACACGGCCGGGCAGGCCTTTCACTTCTACCCGCAAATAGGTGAAGCGAAAAATCAGGGATTGGAATTTAAATCTGAAACCGATGTAGCTACTGTTACTTCGCACTGGAAAACCGATCCCCGCTTCCCGAACGACATCCTGGTAACGATGACCCTGAATGCCAAGAAAAAAGGCTTTTTCTCGCTCGCTACACCCACGTTGGCCGCGTTGCCCATAGAGCAAATGAGCTGGGTGTCGGTACCGGGGTATTTCCAGGGGAATTATATGCAAAAAAACTTTGCGCTGGCCTATGCTTATGGCCACGGTATCCCCGACCGCCCGGTGGTTTACCGCGAGCGGTGCGCCTCCACGCTGAGCCCGCTGATGAGCAGCAAGGAGGGATTTACGTTGTCGGTCGTTCCTGAGCCCGGCCTCGCGCGTGACCCGTGGGCGAAAGATCAGATCACGCAAATCGACTGGCATTTGGGAATCTCACACATGAACCGCAAGGCCCAGCTCTCACCTACCCTGTATTATCCGGTGCTCGGCGAGGAAAAATCGGAAATGGATGCCGGACAGTCGGTTTCCTTTTCGTTCCGTTACAGCCTCATCGCAGGCGACTGGTTCCAGGCAACCAAACATGCGGCTATCGACATTTACAAATTCCGCGAGACACTGGCCCTGCGCCAGAGCAAGCAGGCATTGACCGACCGCATCGAAAAGATGCACCATTACCTTACCGACCCGAAGACCTCGCTTTGGAACATTGAGGAGTACAAAGGCAAGCAAATCGGGGCGCAATCGTACCTCGGCGGCGTAGTGGGCTCGGATAAGGATGCCATGAAGAACTCGGATTATGGCGCCATGTGGATGCTCGCGAATGCCACCAAAGATCCCGAACTGACCCAAAAAGTGCTTCCGCCAGCCGAAAACTTCAAACTCGTACAGCAGCAAACCGATGAAGGATTCTTCAAAGGGGCTGTTGAAGGCCAGTATTATTTAGCCAAGAAGAAGAAGTTCGTGGAGGAATGGGGCGAGGTGGTGGAACCTATTGCATTGACCTACTATGTCATGCTTGACGTGGGTAATATGCTCCTTTTCGAACCCGATAATGCGGAACTGAAAGAGCGGTTGCGGATCGGAGCCGAAAAACTGCTGACTTGGCAACGCAAAGACGGCAGCTTTGCCGTGGCTTACGACCGCAAGTCCGAGCAGGAGATTTTTAAGGATATTCAGGATGTGCGGCCTACATTTTATGGCCTCATCGTCGCGCACCGCATGCTTAAAGATGAGAAATACCTGAAAGCCGCTGAAAAAGGGGCTGAATGGTTCCTCAAAAACGCCGTAGAAACAGGTGCTTTCCTCGGCGTATGCGGGGACGCGCGCTATGCACCCGACTTTGCGACCGGCCAATCGGCACAGGCGCTGCTGGATTTGTTTGATTTAACCCAAAACAAAAAGTACCAGGATGCCGCCATTACTTGTGCGAAAATTTATACCTCATCCATTTACACACACCCTATTGCCGATCACAAACCCAAAACTGTGAATGGCACCGTCCGTGAGGATTGGGAGATTAGCCAAACCGGACTCAGCTTCGAGCATGGCGGCATTTTCGGTTCGGCTACCCGGCACGGTCCTATCCAGCTGGCGAGCCATGCAGGCATGTTTATCCGCATTTATCAGCTTACCGGCGAGCAGCTTTTCGCCGATATGGCGCGCGCGGCAGCCATTGGCCGTGATGCATTTGTGGACAGCAAAACGAGCGTCGCTTCCTATTACTGGAACGCTATGAACCGCGGGGCCGGCCCTTACCCGCACCATGCATGGTGGCAGATCGGCTGGATCACCGACTACCTGCTTTCGGAAGCCGCGCTGCGCTCCAACGGCAAAGTCACTTTCCCCCGCGGATTCGTAACGCCGAAAGTAGGCCCGCACCAGACTTACGGCTTCGCACCGGGCGATGTTTTCGGGGACAAAGCCAACCTGATTATCAAAGAAGGTTTTGCGGTCGCGGACAACCCGTCCATCGACCCTATTATTTCGAAATCCACCACCAAAAACACTTATTATGTGACGCTGCTGAACAACAGTCCGCAGCCGACGGCCTTCAACCTGAAAATCGACAACACCAAAGTATCCGAAAACAATGCGGCAACCCTGAAATGGGCAGAAACGAACCAAAAAGCGGCCATCACCAATATAAAACTGCCCGCATTCGGCGCGAGGACGTTGGTGTTAAGCTATAAGCTTTAGGCTATAAGCCATAGGCTATAAGCTTTAAGCGATCAAAAAACACAACAACAAAAAGCATACAGCTTATAGCCTAAAGCTTACTGCCCAAAGCATCTCACATTCTCATGAACATAGGCGATAAGCTTTAAGCGATCAAAAAACACAACAACAAAAAGCATACAGCTTATAGCCTAAAGCTTACAGCCTAAAGCATCTCACATACTTATGAACAACACCACCGACACCATTGTCATTCTCGTATTCTCCGCATTCGTGATGGGCATTGGGATGCTTTTTGCCCGAACGGGGCGTAACCTTAAATCGTTTTTTGCAGGTGGCGAGGCCGTACCCTGGTTTATTGGCGGGCTCTCGCTCTTCATGAGCTTTTTCTCGGCCGGTACCTTCGTCGCATGGGGCTCCATTGCATATAAGCACGGCTGGGTGGCCATTACCATTCAATGGACGATGTGCATCGGCGCGCTCATCACTGCCATTTACCTCGCGCCGCGCTGGAAACGGACCGGTGCATTAACAGCAGCCGAGTTCATTCGCGAGCGGCTTGGGCTAACGGTGCAGAAAACCTACATCTTCATTTTTACGTTGGTTTCGGTATTTATCAAAGGTTCGGTGCTATACCCGGTGGCGAAGCTGGTGAGTGCCTCGCTGGACTTGCCGCTGGTCCCCTGCACGATTGGCCTCGGACTTTTCATGATCGCCTACACGGCAGTTGGCGGACTTTGGGCGGTGATGGTGACGGATATTCTGCAATTTGTCGTGCTATCCGCCGCCGTGTTCATTCTTCTGCCGCTTTCATTCAACAAAGTCGGTGGTTGGGAAGGATTTACCAACAACATTCCGGATGATTTTTTCAACCTGCTGAATGGCGAATATACCCTCGGCTTCGTGGCTGCATTCGTGATTTACCACATTTGTTACATCGGCGGCAACTGGACGATGGTGCAACGCTACACGAGTGTCGACAGTGAGAAGTCTGCCAAAAAGGTAGCATTCCTTTTTGCGGGTTTGTACCTCATCAGCCCGGTGATATGGATGTTCCCACCGATGATTTACAAGGCTATTAACCCTTCACTCACCGGTCTGGATACCGAAAACGCCTACCTCATGATTTGCAAGCTCGTGTTACCTCCCGGCTTGCTCGGACTGATGCTCACGGGTATGTATTTCTCCACCTCTGCCAGCGCCAACACGGCATTGAATGTGGTGTCAGCTGTTTTCACCAATGACATTTACAAAGGGATGGTCAACCCGGCGGCTTCCGACAAGCAGCTGATCCGCGTGGCGCGCGGCTCGTCATGGTTTTTCGGGCTGGGCATGATCGGCATTGCGTTGCTGGTACCCGCTGCGGGGGGCATTGTGGAGGTGGTGCTTAGCATCTCGGCCATTTCCGGCGGCCCGTTACTCGCACCGCCGCTCTGGGCCTTGTTTTCAAAAAGACTCAATGGCAAAACGACGCTTTGGATCACCTGTATCGGGCTATGTGTCAATCTGTTTTTCAAGACGCTTGCCCCGCTCTTGCTCGACTTCAAGCTCTCGCGCGGCATGGAGACGATCGTGGGTGTGGGCCTGCCGCTACTGCTTTTGCTCGCTTATGAATTATGGGCCCGATCAAGAAATGTGATCGCAGATGAATACAACATTTATATGCTCTCAAAAGACCAGCGCAAGCAGGTAGCCGAAAATGTGGATCCGGAAGAGGCGCTGGAAATCAAAAAACAAAACCGTTTTGGCTTGCAGGTGATCGCCGGGGCGCTACTGTTTACGGCTGTAATGCTTTTCATTCTGAGTGTTTTGACCACGGACGGGGCACTGGTAACGGCCGGGGTAGCTACCGTGGTGTTGATTTCGGCGGCGATACCGTTTTCAGCGGCAAGGAAGGTGGTGTTGGTGAAGGACGAGCCTCGGGTTGCAGCGTAGGTAGGCGTCAGCATTGTTGTTACATGCCTACGGCATTTTCGAACAGCTGATAGTCCGTTTGATTTTACCAATGTTACATCCCTGACGGGATTTTATGAAAGTAAATAACTGAATACAATCGCATTAAAAGCAAAATCAAGTCCCGCTAGGGACGCAATATCGGTAGCAATATGGAATATATGAATGTGGCACAAATGCCGTCAGGCATGAAACAGCAATTCGAAGGGGAGGCAACGGCAGCTAAATGGATTGTCAAAAAAGAGGATTTAGCATATGCTCCGACTTCCATGACTCAATGGTTTGCTCGTCCCAGTTATTGGTTTCCCAAAGCTGGTCCATCTGGGCATCTATTTTCCGTGCAAAATAATCAGCCAGCATTTTTCGAATGTCTCTCAATTGATCATCAGAGACATCGTAAGCATACAGTTTCAGCAACTCATTTTGAAGATTGCTCAAACGAGTCGGAACGGTGTGTGATGTGGCCACAACTGAAATGTTTTTTTACAAACTAAACAAAATCAAGCTCCCAAAAAACAAAACCGCAACTGAACGACATCACATAATGAAACGATTAACCCTATTAACGTTCTCCATATTACTGTCATTAACCTGCTCGCAACTAATGGCCCAGCCGGGTGCGGCCCAGCCGGGTGCGGCCCAGCCGGGTACGGCCTCTTACCATATCCGGCAGCCGAATGCGATTCCGTTGCATGGCGAATGGTGGTTCCTGCTCGATCCGGTGGGGGCAGGCATCGCTGGCCAGTGGTACAAGGAAGATTATGCGAAAGAGAATCGCCAGGACAAGGTTACCGTCCCGCATTGCTTTTCGACAGACCCACGCTACGAGTTTTACACCGGTACTGCCTGGTACCGCAAGACTTTCCCCTGGAAAAAAAGCACCGGTAAGCGCGTAATCCTGCATTTCGATGCAGTTTTTTACAAAACTGATCTGTGGTTGAACGGCCAGAGAATCGGGCAACATGAGGGTGGTTACACCCCGTTCAGCTTCGATGTAACCGGGCAGTTGCGGGATGGCAACAACCTGCTGGTAGTGGCTGTGAATAACGATACCTGGAAAACAAATACGATTCCCGGCCTCAAAGACGGCGGCAATATCAACGACGGCTACCCTGCCTGGGTGAATTACGGCGGTATTATCCGGCCGGTTTACTTCACAATCGAGCCGGAGGTTTATACTGAAAATGTAAAGGTCGAAACTGTGCCTGACCTTTCGAAGGGTACGGCGGCAGTGAAGGCGAAAATAAGAGTGCGTAATGCTTCGGCCAATGCGGCCAGTCCTAAAATTGACCTGGCCGTTTTGCAGGATAAAAAGCCCCTGACTTTGAAATGGAAAACCAATACCGCGAGCATTCCTGCCGGGCAAACGGCGACAATCGAAGCGGAGGCTGCATTGACAGCTGCGCAAGTGAAGCTTTGGGATTTGGATCAACCCAATTTGTACGAACTGAAAACGGTGGTTGGGGCCGACACGCTGGCTTCGAATTTCGGGATCAGAAAAATTGAAGTGAGCGGTGCGCAGTTTCTATTGAACGGGAAGCCGGTCAGAGTCGGTGGCGGTAACCGGGTGATCGATTACCCCGGAATGGGTTCGCTGGAACCGGATTGGCTGGTTGAAAAGGACTTCCGCCTGATGAAAGAAGCCGGTATGGAGTTCCAACGTCTCACGCATTACACGCCTTCCGAATACTTCTACGATCTCGCCGACCGCTACGGCATGCTCATTATCACCGAAGCCGGAAACTGGCAGCTCACGCCCAGGCAAATGGACAATGATTCTATGCGCGTGAAGTTCCGCTCGCAGTTTCGCGAAATGGTCGAGCGCGACTGGAACCACCCGAGCGTGATCGCATACAGCGTAGGGAATGAGTATGGCTCGACCACGGCCAGCGGTCAGCGTTGGACCAAAGATATGATTGCCTACGCACGCGAGCTCGACCCTACCCGTTTGTACACGTTTGCGAGTATGTTGTTGAATACCCTACCCGAGAAACCAGAGGACGAAGCCAGTCAGTATGTCGATTTTGTGTCAACCAATACCTATGGTGGCCATGCCAAATCACTGGACCATATTCACAAGCTGTACCCTAACAAGCCGGTCTTTATCAGCGAATGGGGTACACGTTCCGACGGCAAAGGCGGCGAAGTCGGCCAGGCGCAGCATTTGAGTGATGTGATGGCTGAAATACGCAAACGGCCGTTCGTGGTCGGTGCTTCATGGTGGACTTATAATGATTATCGCAGCAAACTGTTCGGTACGAATGTGAATGGCTTCCGGCCGTGGGGCATCGTGGGGCCCGACCGCTCCCCGCGGCTCGCCTACCCGGTTCACCAGAAGGAATTTTCGCCGGTTATTGTTGAAAAAACAGGCTTCAAAACAGGCGATCAGGGTATTCACCAGCTAACCCTCAAAATCACTTCCCGTGGCGACTTCCCGGCCCGGCCACTCAGAGGCTATATCCTGAAAGCAGGAGACGCCAGCATCACATTACCCGACCTCAATCCGGGAGAAAGTAAGGATCTCGTTATCCCGATCCTCGGGTTTGACAAACAAATCCACATTACAGTGATCAAACCGACCGGCTTCATCACCACCCAAACTGACATAGACCTAAAATAACTATCTGCGGGCCACGATGAGCCACGCAAACCATGACATTTAAAGACCTGACAAGATGATAATCGGAGAATCGACACACAAAAGAGAACCAAAGACCATTGCGCTGGCAGCAGACCTTGTGATTACAGGCGGAGGATTGACCGGCACCTGCGCAGCCATCACTGCGGCAAGAGCCGGGTTGAAAGTAATATTGGTACAAGACCGGCCGGTACTGGGTGGTAACTGTTCGAGTGAAGTGCGGCTGTGGATCCTCGGCGCGACCTCGCATATGGGTAACAACAACCGCTGGGCACGTGAGGGCGGCGTAATCGACGAAATTATGCTCGAAAACGCCTACCGTAACCCGGACGGCAACCCGCTGATCTTCGATACCGTTTTACTGGAAAAGGTTACCCAGGAAGCGAATATCACCCTACTGTTGAATACTGCGGTTTACGATCTTGATAAAACACAAAATGGCGACAAGATCGAGGCATTGCACGCATTTTGCAGCCAAAACAGTACCAAATACACCCTGAGCGCACCGCTGTTCTGCGACTCGTCGGGCGATGGGATCGTAGGATTTCTGGCGGGGGCTGCATTCCGGATGGGTGCTGAGTCGATGGAAGAATTCGGAGAGAAATTCGCACCGGACAAGGGTTATGGTGAGCTGCTTGGGCATTCTATGTATTTCTATTCCAAAGACATGGGACGTCCGGTGAAGTTTGTACC
>DATMSL010000082.1:0-8229 GCA_035565435.1 Dyadobacter sp.
ACACCGGATCCAGGCTTTCTTTTGCAGTTCCAGGTCGCCATCCAGCTCTTTGACAATAAAAGGCCGGCTGCTCGGCGCGTTCTTTTGAATGGGCCGGTCGTCTTTTACGAAGGTTTTCAGGGCCATTCTGCCAAAAATCCACCCGATTAATTGCTGTTTATATTTCGGTTGGTGGACGCCCAATACCCACTCGTCCCAGATGGTACAATGCTTCGTCATTTGGTACACATTCATTTTACCCCACTGCGCCGCATTGCTTTTTTCGAGTGACTCTATCCTTCTGATCAATTCATCCCGGGTGGCCGCATCAAAGATCGTTTTCATAGTTTGTTTTTGTTTTGTGATAATGCAAAACTAGCGGGGCCCGAAAAGTTGACCGGCGTGTAAAAATGACAATCAAAGGTGTATTTTGTGCCATCTTTGTCATAGCTTTGAATAAACTGCTAATCTATGCGTACCAGACACATTTCTGTAATCGTGTATGAAGATGTGCTTTTGACGGCCCTGTCGAGCACCGTCGCGTTGCTGACCGGCGCAAGGGATGCGGTCGTCAGGAGCGGCAAAATGGCGCCTTTTGAAATAGACATGGTGGGTGTTCATCTTCAGGATGTGCGGCTCAACTTCCCCGTTCAGTTTCATTGCGGGAAAACGCTGGCCGATGATTTTGAAACGGATGTGATCGTGATCCCGCCTATGAATGCCGAGGGCGCCGATATGGATCAACTGTTGCTTAAATACGACAAGCTCACCCGTTGGCTCGCGGAGAAGTATCATCGAAAAGCGCAGATCATCAGCCTCTGCACAGGCGCCTATTTTGTTGCGGAATGCGGCTTGCTCAATGGCATGCCGGCCACGTCGCACTGGGGTGCGATGGACGACATGCGGAAGAGGTATCCCCTCGTCAATTTCAGGCCCGAACGGGTCGTTACCCAGTCGGAGGCTATTATTACGAGCGGCGGCGGCTTTTCGGCACTGAACGCCATCTTGTATTTCATCGAAAAGACCTGCGGGAAAGAGACCGCCATTACGTTGAGCAAGTACTATGCCCTCGACTACGGCCGCACGTCGCAAAGCATTTTCACGATATTCTGCGGCCACCGCGGCCATAGTGACCAGGACATTCACCGGGCGCAAACCTACATCGAAAACGAGTTCAAGACCGACATTTCGGTGGAACAGATTGCCTGCGAGGTAAATATGAGCAAGCGGAATTTCATCCGCCGTTTCAAAAGCGCCACCACCCTAAACCCGATCGAATACATCCAGCGAATCAAGATCGAAGCCGCCAAGAAATCCCTCGAAGCCGGCGAATCGAATATTGCCTACGTTACTTACGACGTCGGGTATAACGATCTGAAAACTTTCAGGACCATCTTCAAGCGGATCACCGGCCTCACGCCTATCGAGTACCGAAACCGGTACAATACGGAAACGCTGCTGCGTTAGGTTTTTTTAAATTAATTTACCTTACCACTTGCATCGTACGATTTTAATCGTACCTTTGGTATGTACTTAATTTTCATAGCCATGAGTTCCGAAAAAGCTGAACCCACGAAAGCTGAGCTCGATATCCTGACCATTCTCTGGAAGAACGGGCCTTCCACCGTGCGCTTTGTGCACGACCAGCTGAATACATTCAAGGAGGTGAACTACACCACCACCCTCAAACAAATGCAATTGATGGCCGAAAAAGGCATGCTCTCGCGCGACGAGCGCAGCATGAAGCATGTTTACGAGGCGGTCGAAGAGGAGCAAAAAACGAAAGGTCTCCTACTCGACCGCTTTGTCGACCATTTATACGGCGGCTCGGCGAGTAACCTGGTTATGCAGTTGCTCGATAACAAAAAAGCTTCCAAAGCAGAGCTGGATGAGATTCGGGCGGTTTTGGACCAATTGGAAAAAGGGAATTCCTAAATCAAATCAGCCATGAAAAATCTGCTCACTTCCGAAACCACCTACGCCCTGATCCGGCAGATCGGGGTGGCGCTGGGGCATTCACTATGGATTGGTGCTGCGGCGGCGTTGCTGGCAGCGGTTGTGGTGGTTTGCACCCGCCGCAGCCGGCCGGAGATTCGCTATAACCTGCTGACAGGCGTGCTTTTGCTCTTTATCGTGGGTACCGCAGTTGCATTTGTGCAGTCGGGTTCCGACGTTTCCGCGGAAACGCGGGTACCTGATGCTCCCACAACCAGTATGGCTCATGACGGGGCATTTTCCATCCAGGGAATATCGCATTCGCAGAACACCGTCAACATTGCCACGGGCTTTCTCGCGCAAAATATCTACGCGATCACCTGGCTCTGGGTTTTCATTGTACTGGTCAAAATTACAGGGCTTGCGCTGGGGCTTTACCGACTGCATGAGCTCAAAACGCAGCAGGTTTACAGCATGGGCAGCTACTGGGAGCAACGCGTGAGTGACTTTGCCCAAACCATGGGCATCGCACAACATGTGAAGATATTTCAGTCCGGCCTGGTAAAAGTCCCGACGGTATTGGGGCATTTCAAACCCGTGATACTCGTACCGCTGGGCGTGATCACATCCATTCCGGCGGATCAGATCGAAATGGTGCTGCTCCATGAGCTCGCACATATCCGCCGCCTCGACTTTCTCGTCAATTTCCTGCAACGGCTTACCGAGCTCCTCTTCTTCTTCAATCCCGGTATTCTCTGGATTTCCAGGCTCATTCGCGAGGAGCGTGAAAATTGCTGCGACGACATGGCCCTGAGGCATTCGGGAAACCAGGCGGTTTATATCCGCGCCCTGCTGTCATTTCGGGAATACCAACTGAATGAAGACGTATATCAATTAGCGTTCTCTGGAAAAGGCGGGTTGGTACAGCGCGCCAAACGCATTGCCTCGCGCACGAACTCGACATTGGGAGCAGCCGAAAAAACGGTGTTGTTGGTGACGATGCTAGCCTTCTTTACGTTTTCGATCCTTTTTGCACAGTCCGGCGGCCTGCAAACGAGTCGCCTAAAAAGCAATGCAAATCCGGTTCAACGAGCCGATAATGCAAAAAAACCTGCGCCCCGCTTAGGGAGCCAAACTTACCGGCAGCCAAGCCACGCCAGACAAAATAATATTGATAATCAATTCATTAACAAGTCCAACACACAACAGAAACAGGCCGTACCAAACCCTGAGGGAGTTGCAAACCACCTCAATCTGACACGACCGGATACGCTTCAACCTTTGCAAAAGACAACAGGCCCGCTTAACCGGCTGTCTGCCCCGCTGGATATCGACTCTTCCGCCAATGCGCGCCTGGCGCCTGTGCAGTGGCAGCCTTACGCGCAAACGTATAAAGCGCAGCCCTTGCAGACGTACCGGACCGAATACCGGCCCAATCCCGTCCGCGTCAAGCGTCAGGCGATCAACGATAAGATCATGGACGCCCTCCAGCGGCAGGGTATTGAGATTTCCCGTAACGATATCGATTTCAGGATCACCAATCATGAGCTGATCGTCAACGGCGTAAAACAGCCGGAATCCGTTCTCAAAAGTGTGCTGGATGCGGTACTTCCGAAACCTGACGACGTGATCGACTTCACCTACGGGAGCCACCATTAACCCGGATCCGTATACGCGTATTCAAAACACTTACTTTGGGTAAGGCGGGCAAACTATGCCTGTCCGTCACGAAAGAACAACCTTAACATCACATTATGAAAACGATTGGCCGGGTGAGAACCACCCTGTGGATTGCCGTTGCCCTGCTGGCGGCATTGGGGAATGCATTTGCCCAAATTAAAGGAAAAGTGGTCGGTACCGGCAATGCGCCACTGGAAGGCGCCGTCGTTTCGGTGCTCTATGCCGCAGATTCGAGCCTGGTGAAAACAGTGCTTACCGCGCGGGACGGTACGTTTTTAATCAAAGGCATTAAAAACGGGCGCTACTTCACGACCGTCGCGATGATGGGCTTTGAAAGTTTTAACGGAAACCAACTTGATATTTCCGACGGGCAAGAGACGATTGACCTCGGCACCATCCTATTACGCCCTGCCGACATCAGTCTCGACGAAGTAAAAGTTACCGGGCAAAAGAATTTCGTGGAATACCAGATCGACCGGACGGTATTGAACGTCGATGCGCTGATTTCGAATGCCGGCGCCAATGTGCTGGAAGTACTGGAAAAAGCGCCGGGTGTAATGGTCGATCAGAGCGGCACTATCAGCCTTAAAGGCCAGCCTGGCGTGCTCGTACTCATCGACAACCGCCCTACTTACCTTTCGCAGGCGGCATTGGCAGCTTACCTGCGATCGCTGCCCGCCAATTCCGTCGAAAAGATCGAGCTGATCACGAACCCTCCCGCGCGCTACGACGCGGCCGGGAGCGCGGGGATTATCCATATCCGAATGCGGAAAAACAAGGTCCGTGGCCTGAATGGCAGCATTACGCTCAGTCCGGCAAGATCTAAATACTGGCGGCATAATGAGAACCTGAATCTCAATTACCGCAGCAACCGCTTCAATTTTTTTACCAATGCCAGTTTCAATAGCACCGACCAGTGGCGCCGGCTCGATATCGAACGAAGGTACTACGGCGAAAATGACGCATTACGGTCGTCGTTTGACCAAACCACCCTTTTTTACCCCAAAAACCGGACTACCAACCTGAAAACCGGGCTCGATTTTTACGCCAGCGAAAAGACCACCTGGGGCCTCGTGTACACGGGCGCATACACGCAGTCGCGCGAGCAGAGGCCCGTGAGCAGCATGGTCAGGAATGCTGCCGGTGTGATCGACTCCCTTATCCGCGCCGACAACAGCGACAGAAACCGCTTCCGGCAGCACGGTATAAACCTCAATTTCAGTCATCAATACGACAGCACCGGCAAGCTGCTGACCTTCGACCTGGATTACATTAACTACCGCATCCGCGCCCGCCAGACGTTTATCAACGATTTCTTCGAGGGCGACGGCACCTTCAAAAGGCAAGAAAAAATCACCACCGATCTTCCTTCCTCCATTGCCATTTACTCAGCCAAAACCGACTACGAACACCCGCTCCGAAAAGGGCGGTTCGGGGCGGGCTTTAAATCCAGCCTCGTACGCACCGACAATGCGGCCAACTACTTTTTGTATCAGGGGGAAACCGTTTCGGTCGATTACGACAAAACCAACCGCTTTCGTTACACCGAGAATATCAATGCCGCCTACCTGAATTTCAACAGGGATTTTAAGAAGCTTTCGCTCCAAACCGGCCTCCGTGCGGAAAATACGAACGGGTACGGACATCAGCTGGGCAATGCTGTAAAGCCGGATTCGTCGTTTACACTGCATTACACCAGCATTTTCCCAACACTTTTTGTCAGCTACAAACTCGACACCAACCAAACGCACCTGAATTTCTCCTATGGCCGCAGAATCGGCCGCCCCTATTACCAAGACCTTAACCCGTTCGTTTTTTTGCTGGACAAATTCTCCTATTTCGCCGGCAATCCTTACCTGAAACCGGAGCTCGGCAACAGGTTCCAGCTTTCGTTCAACTATAAAAGCCGGTTCAATTTGTCGCTCCTCTACAACTACACCCGCAATATGCAGGGCGAGGTAATCGAGCAGGCGGGAAACGTTTTCATCAGCCGGACGGGCAATATCAGCAGGCTCATGTGGGGCGGTATCACATTGACTGCACGGCTCAAAGCAGGTAACTGGTGGACCTGTAATTTTTACGCCGAGCTCATCCGTAACAACTTCCGCGGTATGCCCGGCAACCCCGACCGCGCCACAGGCTCGACCTACGGCTACATTAGCCCTAATAACCAGTTTCTGTTCAAAAACGGGTGGAGCGCCGAACTAAGCGGGTTTTACATTACCCGAAGCCAGAGCGCGCAGTTCGACAAGGACGATCTGTTTCTCGTCAATGCGGCCGTGCAGAAAAAAGTGATGAAGGACAAAGGCATCGTCAAGCTCTCGCTCCGCGACGTTTTCAGCTCGCTGGAACCGAACGGCCGTATTCTCAACATTCCCAACGCACGGGCCAGTTATTACAACAATGCCGATACACGGGTGCTCGTAGCATCGTTCACGTACAACTTCGCCAAAGGCACTTCCGGCAAGCGGAAGCGGAACGTCGGCGGATCGGGGAACGAAGAGCAGCGGGTTAAGAACTAAATATCTTCTATTTTTACGATATGAAAATCCTGTTCTTCTCCGCTAAGCCATACGACAAGCAGTTTTTCGATGCGTACAACCGTCCCCACGGTTTCGAAATCGAATACCTGGAAACGCATTTGGGACCGCATATCGTCAACGCCGTGGACGGCCAGGAGGCGGTTTGCGTGTTCGTGAATGACAAAGTCAATGCGGAAGTCATTGCCATCCTGGCCGAAAAGGGTGTAAGAGTGATTGCATTACGATGTGCCGGGTTTAATAATGTGGACCTGGAAGCCGCCCGCCTGCACGGGATACGCGTATGCCGCGTGCCCGAGTACTCGCCCGAAGCCGTGGCAGAGCATACGGTGGCCATGCTGCTCACCCTCATACGCAAGACGCACAAAGCCTACAATCGCGTGCGGGAACAGAACTTTTCATTGAACGGGCTGCTCGGTTTCAATTTACACGGCAAGACGATCGGCGTGGTTGGAACCGGCAAGATCGGCGGTGCATTTTGCAGGATTATGAGAGGTTTTGGCTGTAAAGTCTTAGCCTACGACCTCTACCCGAACACCGAGCTCCAACTGGCGGGAATCGAGTACAAGCCGCTGGAAGAGGTACTCCGGTCGGCCGATGTCATTTCCCTGCATTGCCCCCTCAATCCCGCCACGCATTACCTGATCAACGAAGCTACCCTGGCGACGATGAAACCCGGCGTAACGCTGATCAACACGAGCCGCGGCGGGCTGATCAACACCGCTCACGCGATAGAAGCTCTCAAGAGTAAACATCTGGCGAACCTGGCCATCGACGTTTACGAACAGGAAGAAAAACTTTTCTTCAAGGATCTTTCGGAAAGCATTATCGAGGACGACACCATCCAGCGCCTGATGAGCTTTCCTAACGTGCTGGTGACCGCCCACCAGGCATTTTTTACCGAGGAAGCGCTGACAGAAATTGCCCAGGTCACTTTACAAAACATCGACCGGATACTTCACGGACAGGAACCGGAGCAAGCGGGCGCGGTACTTGTTTAGATTCACTGCACTGCGCTTTTCAACAAAGCAAATTGAACTTTCCAGCAAAACGAAGCAGTTGCTGAGCGACGAATTTTGTATTCGTAATCAGTTACTCATTCAAAAAAGCAAAAATGGATTTTCAATTAAGCGGAAAACGCGCGCTGGTGACGGGAGCGAGCTCGGGCCTGGGTGAGGCAATCGCACGGATGCTCGCGGGCGAAGGCGCGACGGTCATCGTGCACGGACGGAACGAACAACGCGCCAACCAGGTTGCGGAAAACATCATAAAAACAGGCGGCAAGGCAGAAGTGGCAATCGGCGATCTGGCAACAGACGAAGGCGCCGATGCGGTCGCTGCGGCAGCATTACAAGCTGGCGCCATCGATATCCTGGTGAACAACGCGGGCGTGGTGAGCCACAAAAACTGGTCGGACGCCACGGCGGACGACTGGATGGAGGTTTACAATGCGAACGTGGTTTCCTATGTGCGGATGATCCGCCGTATGGTGCCGCAGATGAAAGCGCTGGGCTGGGGTCGCGTGATCCATATCGGCGGCGGGCTCGCCGTTCAGCCGATCAAGGAACAACCGCATTACAATGCGACCCTGGCCGCACGGCATAATTTATCGGTTTCGCTGGCCCGGCAGTTGAAGGAAACCGGCATCACCTCCAACGTGGTTTCTCCGGGCGCGATCATGAATCCGATGGTGGAAGAGTGGCTCGTGAATGCTGCTCCCAGGTTTGGCTGGGGCACCGAGTTGGATGAAATCAAATACAAGGCCGTGCAGGACCTGATCCCCAATGACACCGGGCGGTTTGGCCTCCCCGAAGAAATCGCCGGGGCCGTTCTGTACCTCACCAGCCCACTCGCCAACTACGTGAGCGGCGCCGTGATCCGCGTCGACGGCGGGACTATCAGAAGTTTATAAACGCTATCGCCAACTACTGACTTAATCCATTTCAAAAAGTGATCAAAAAGATCCGGACAGACGGCTGAATGCCTGTCCGGATCTTTTATTTTACAAGGGACGCGCCCAATATTCAATAAAAAAACATTCCTGTTATTCCATTTTACATCAACCAATGTCAATGCATTAAGCAAAAATCCTGCA
>DATMSL010000083.1:0-8266 GCA_035565435.1 Dyadobacter sp.
CGGATTGTATGAAAAAAAATCTACTCGTTAAAATGCTGATACTGTTCACTGTGCTCTCCCTCAGGGGGTATGCTCAGGAAATGACGGTATCCGGGAAAGTAAGCGACGCCGCCGGCGGTGAAATTGCGGGCGTGAACGTGGTCGTAAAAGGTACCACCAGGGGTACTACCACCAATGACAAGGGTGAATATAGCATCACTGTCGACAAAGGGAAAACCCTGGCTTTCAGCTATATCGGTTACGTTACCAAGGAGGTAGTCGCCAATGCTACCATCCTGAATATTTCACTGGCAGCCGAAGCAACGGCACTGAACGAAGTGGTCGTTACTGCATTGGGTATCAGTCGCGAAAAAAGATCACTCGCCTACTCCATTACCGAAGTAGCCGGCACGAACATGACGGCCGCACGCGAAGCCAACCTGGGCAATGCACTCGCCGGACGTGTGGCGGGGGTTAACGTAAGCAAGATCGCCTCCGGGCCCGCAGGCTCGTCACGCGTGATTATTCGTGGTAACAAATCTCTTCAAGGCAACAATCAGCCACTGTATGTAATCGATGGTATCCCAATGGATAATAACAACTTCGGGCAGGCCGGTCTCTGGGGCGGTTCTGATGAAGGGGATGGTCTTTCGAGCATCAATCCGGATGACATTGAGTCGGTGGTGGTACTGAAAGGTGCGAATGCCGCAGCCCTTTACGGTTCACGTGCATCGAACGGGGTTATCAATATTACGACCAAGCGTGGTACCAAAAGAAAAGGTATCGGCATCGAGATCGGCTCGAACTATGTTTTTGAAAAATTCAACGACCTTTCCGACCTCCAACACAGCTACGGCAGCGGCTCATACGTCAACGGCTTGGCTTCCAAGCCTACCACTCAGGCACAGGCGTACGATTGGGGTGATGATTCCTGGGGACCCAAATATGACAATAGCCAGGTAATCGGGTTCGACGGCAAAATGCGGCCATATGCTAATCAGGGTGACAATTTTTCGCGGTTTTACAAAACAGGCCACGCTTTCACCAACAACATCGCATTGTCGGGTGGAAATGAAAATCAGAACTTCCGGGCATCTGTTACAAACCTGAACAGCACCACCATTATCCCGAATTCAGGATACGATAGAATCAACCTCTCGCTTTCTACCAATTCCAAATTCGGCAAACGGCTGACGTTGGACGCCAAAGTATTGTATTCAGAGGAGAAAGCTAAAAACCGGCCAAACGTTTCCGACTCTCCTGGTAATGCCATCCAGTCGGTGTGGCGCATCCCAGGCAACTATAATGTGCTGGACTACTACGGCGATCCTGCCAAACCAGGCGCGATACCGGTCGGAACAGATGCCAACAGCCTGAGCATTTTCGGTAAAAAAGTCGGTCAGGAATTCCAGCAGGCAGCTAATAACTGGGGACAAAACCCTTATTGGGTGACCCATCAGTTCATCAAAACCGACAATAAGGATCGTTTCATTACCTCGGGCGCATTGAAATACCAGGTTACCGACTGGCTGTACATTCAGGGACGTGTCGGGCTCGACAAATATCAGCGTCACTCGGAAGGACTCACCCCCGAAGGCACAGGATACCAGCTGGGAGGCGCGCGTAATGCGGGTTCCTGGAATGTGCAGGAGCTGAACCTGGAATACACGGTCGGCTTCAACAAAGAGTTTGGCAAAGTCGGCGTGAACGTATTCGCGGGTGGTAACCGGATGAGAAGAAAATACGAATACACCAACATTTACGGTTCCGGCTTCAACGTGGCATTCTTCCCGGCAATCAAGAACCTGAAAACCAAGCTGTGGGATTATGACTACAAAGCAAAAGGCATCAACTCGTTACTAGGTTCTGCCGAAATTTCATGGGACGGCTATTTGTTCCTGAATGCGACAGCACGTAATGACTGGTTCTCCGTATTAAATCCGGCCACCAACAGCATTCTCTACCCTTCCGTAGGAACGAGCTTTGTTTTCTCCGACGCATTCAAGAACCTGCCGGCCTGGCTGTCATATGGTAAAGTACGCGCTTCCTGGGCACAGGTTGGGAATGCCACCATCGACGAATATTCGACCAACATGAGCTACTCACTGAATGGAAACCCTCACCTGGATCACCCGATGGCTTCTTTCACTTCGGCGATGGGCAACAATGGTAACATTCCGAATCCGAACCTCAAACCGCTGACCGTTACAGAAACCGAATTCGGGATCGATTTCCGCGTGTTCAACAACAAACTGGGGGTTGATTTCACCTACTACGACCAACAGACAACGGATGATATCCTTAATGCTACCATTTCCCGCGCCAGCGGCTTTGGCTCCACATCAGTGAACCTTGGTAAAATGCAGAACAGGGGAATTGAATTGCTGATAACAGCTACACCGCTCAAAACCAACAACCTGACCTGGGACGTCACCTTGAATTTGGCGAAGAACAACAACAAGGTCAAAGCGCTGATCGACGGAGCTACCGAACTTGTGATGGAAGAACCGAGAACAAGAAATGCCTTCATCAAGAACATCATTGGCCATCCGTTCGGGATGATTACAGGTAAGGTTCAAAAATATTCACCGGATGGCCAGCCAGTATTCTTTCCCGATGGTCGCCCGGTGTCTGAAAGCAACTATCAGATCATTGGAAACGGTATTGCCAAGCTGACCGGTGGTTTGACCAACGCCTTCAATTACAAAGGTTTTGATTTATCCTTCCTCGTTGATTTCAAATGGGGTGGAGATATTCTTTCAGGAACCAATATGCGCCTCACACAATGGGGAGTCAGCAAGCAATCGTTGCAGGGACGCGACGGCGAGGCTCCGCTGACAGTTACCGGCGTAACCCAGGAAGGCTCCGAGTACAAACCTTTCACTAAAACGCTCACTGCACGTGAAGCCTATGACTACTGGCAGTCGGTGGGTGGAGAGGCTAACCCGGTAACAACCAAGTTCCTGTATGATGCTTCATTCATCAAACTCAGACAGCTTTCATTGGGCTATACTTTCCCCAGAAAACTGCTTGAAAAAACGCCGCTCCAAAACCTGACCTTGTCGTTTGTAGGCCGGAATCTCGCGATCCTGTTCAAAAACATCGACAACGTCGATCCGGAGTCGACCTATTCAAACGGAAACTCACAAGGCTTCGATTACTTCGGTTTCCCTTCTACACGCAGTTATGGCTTCAATCTGAGAGCAACATTCTAATTCCAAGAACATGAAAGATTTCAAAAAATACATCAAATACGGTTTGGCAGCGGTGTTAATGACGGGTTGTGACACACAGGAACTGCATGACCTTAACATCAACCCCCAGGCCCTGAACCAGGTGGACCTGAATTTTATCTTCACTTCTGCTGAGTTGGGAATAGCTTCCAACGGATCCAGTGGCGACAATCGTTACATCGACTGGCGGACAAACATCGGTTGGTGTGCCTATGCGATCCAACAGCTGGGCAACGCTACTGGCGGCATCGCACCCGGAGATAAATACACAGTGAACCTCGAGACCAATGCAGCCCCATTTGAATTTACCTATAACGACCAGTTGAAAAACATCGCCGAAGTCCTGAAACAATCGGGTCCCGGCGGATTTGCGGAGGGTAAGTATGTGAACATGCGCAATGCAGCCCGCATCCTCCGTGCGTTCAGCTTTGCCCGTCTCACCGATTTCTATGGCAACGTACCTTATACGGAGGCAAACAAGGGCACTGAGGGCATTTTCTTCCCTAAATATGATACGCAGGATGTTATTTACACCGATTTACTCAAAGAGTTAGACGAGGCGGCCTCGGCCATGAATACTTCCAACGGCGACGAAGGATTTTCCGACGCAGACTTCATCTACAAGGGAGATATCAACAAATGGAAGCGTTTCAGTTATTCCCTTATGCTGCGTCTCGCCATGCGGATCTCGAATGTCGATGCTGCCAAAGCCGCCACGTATGTTACCAAAGCAGTGGCCGGGGGGGTATTCACCAGTAACGCCGACAATATGTGGGTTCCGATGGCTGACGGCCCCAGCGAGTGGGTGAACCAGAACGGTATTTCACGCGCGTTTGACCCCGGCGATGGCGGGCAGCCCGCATTCCTGAGCGCAACGATGGTAAACTTCCTGAAAGGCGCCAATGTAAACAGTGCAGCAGATGATGACCCTCGCCTCATGATCCTCAGCAGTGGTATCGGCGACTGGGCAGGCGGCGTATTCACGCCTGTGACAACCGACCCATTGAAACAAAAAGGGTTACCCAACGGATATGACCAGGCAATGCTGGACCAGCTGGAAGGCAAACCAGTGATCGCTTCCAAAACCTATTCCCGCATCAATGTTAAAATGTTGCAGGATTCCGATCCTTACATGATCATGAATTACGGCGAAGTGGAGCTCCTGCTGGCAGAAGCCATCGAACGGAAAATCGGAAGCGGTATTTCCGGAACAGCGAAATCGCACTACGAAGCAGGTGTGAAGGCATCCATGCAAATGTATACCCCTTACGATGCTTCGCTTACTGTCTCGGATGCAGCAGTAACCACTTACCTCACTACCTACCCCTACGGCACCGCCAAACCGGCGTTGGAAATGATCGGAGAGCAGTTATGGGTGAACAAGTTCTTCAACTGGTGGGAAGCATGGAACGACTGGCGCAGAACCGGCTTTCCCAAACTGACGCCTACCAACTACCCAGGCAACGTTACAAACGGAACGATTCCCGTAAGGCTCAAATATCCGACCAGCGAAGTGGCAGGTAATCCGAACTACCAGACGGGCGCTACTTTGCCCGACGACTTTACTACCAAAGTTTGGTGGGACAAATAGGAAAAATTAGTAGATATAATTCAAAAGGTGTCCTGAATATTTTGGGGCATCTTTTTGTTTTTTATCCTAATTTTGAAATTCACCTGAATTACTAATTACGCACGGTTATGATACAATCTTTTGCGGCTGATGCCGATAAAAATGAGGTTTTTGAAAAAGTACAGCAGTTTATAGATAAGCAAGGATTCACCGTCGTAGCCAAAGACCACTCACGTCCATGGGGTGGTTTTTTTGTGCTCGACGAAAGCCAGGCACCCAAATTCATCTCTACTTTTTTCCCGCATCTGTCGCTCGCCGATTTTGCCGGTTATGAAAAGTTGAGCCCAAAAATTCTCGTGGTGGCTCCCAACAAACGCCTTTCATGGCAATACCACCATCGCCGCGCCGAAATCTGGAAAGTGATCGGCGGAAGTGCCGGCATCGTGATCAGCGATACCGACGAAGAAACCGAATTGCAACAACTGCCGATCGGCACGGTTATCAACCTCAAAAAAGGAGAACGCCACCGCCTTGTGGGTGTAAATGAATGGGGTTTTGTAGCTGAAATCTGGCAACATACCGACCCTTCCAATCCTTCGGACGAAGATGATATCGTTCGCGTACAGGACGATTTCGGAAGATAATACCATTATCAATGTCTGGCAGGTCGAACTGGCCTGCCGGACCGGTTCTTACTCATCCTAACCTGACCAGTCATGAAATTTGGAAAAGTTGACGACGCCGACAAAATAGATTTTACATTACCACCCGACAATCACGCTAATAAAGCGTTGCTCAATGCGGCAAAAGGCGGGAACCCCGGAGTCTACATCGGATGCGCTAAATGGAACAAAACCGATCTCAAAGGTTTCTACCCCAAAGGTACCAAAGACGAATTGGCCTATTATGCCACGCAGTTCAACAGCATCGAGCTGAATGCGACCTTCTATAATAATTTCCCTGTCGAAACCATCGAATCGTGGTACGCCAAAACACCGGCGGGTTTCAAGTTTTTCCCAAAATTACATCAGGGCATCAGCCATTGGAAAAGGCTGAAAGATGCCAAGGAGCCAACCGATATTTACCTCGACGGGATCGCCCATTTGCAGGACAAACTCGGCATGCTTTTCCTGCAAATGCCCGACAACTTTGGTCCTAAAAATTGGGAAATTTTAAAAGCGTACCTTGAAGAATGGCCTTCCGGCTTCCCACTGGCGCTGGAACTGCGGCACACAGGCTGGTACGACAACTCTTTCGATAGCGAAGAGTTATACAGCCTGCTCGAAAAGAAAAACATCACGCATATCGTCACCGATTCGGCCGGGCGCCGTGACCTGCTCCATATGCGCCTCACCACCCCGACCGCATTCATCCGCTACAACGGCGCCAATGTGGATTCGGACTACACGCGCCTGGACGACTGGTTTGAAAGACTGAAACGCTGGACCGAGGAAGGAATTCAGAACATCTACTTCTTTGTACACCAGAATCATGAAGAGGCATCACCCCTGCTATCTTCCTATTTGATCCAGAAGCTGAATAAAGAGCTGGGAATGGAACTGCAAGTTCCCTATGACCCGAGAGTCGCGAGTGGGCAGGTTAGTTTATTCAAATAGCAAAAGGGCGGGACCGATGCACTGGTATCCGCCTTTTTAACTTCTATTTCAGGCCAAATTTTACGCCTTGCTCCGGGAAGATCAACCGCAGACCCAGACTATTCCCCGCACCAAGCTCCTTTCGGATCGTTTCTTCATTATTTCCCGCCGGCTTGATGTGCGTAACGACCACATTCAGGTTCCGTAAATGCTCCTTGCCTGCAAGTCGTCCCAGCACTTCAAACTCTTTCATAAACCATTGCGGCGTCAGGTGCCCGTACAAATGCCGGTCGGGTTGCGCATTCGGATAGGAGACTTCCAGAAAAACACCTCTCAACTTTCCCGATTTCACGAGCGGTGCGACGGCAGTCCAAACCCTTTTCATATGATCGGTCTGCTCCACCTCATCCGGCCCGGTATCACCAAAATAGAGTGCATATTCGTCACGGTGCCTCACGAGGAACGCCGTGCTCGAATAAGGCTTCGAATGGCTCAGCGGGAACGCCTGCACCGACATCTCCGAATCTTTAACCGGCATTTCGACAGTTTCCGTCAACTGCTGGTAACGATATTTGTTCAATGCAGGTGCATTACCGTCATTCGCAAGGTTGGGCCAGCTTTGCCAGTTGAAGTAATGGGCTTTCATGACATCAATGCAATGCGCCATCGCGTAAACCTGCTTCACGGTGTCGTCCACCGAATTGATAATCATCCCCGAAATATGGTCGAGATGCGGGTGTGAGATGAGGTAACCTCTGATGTTTTTCTTCAAAACCGTTTCAGCATTCCCATTAAATGCCCCCTTCGCAATTGCCGTGACAATCCCGTTGCTGACCGTACCCGCATCCAGGCACACATACGCATCCGATCCCGCAGGCGCAAGCATGTACGCGGAGAGGTTCCCATCCATTGTCCCGCCTTTGACGCCCAGTGGGACTACCTGAAAACCCGATTGAGCATAAATAGGTGTGCAACCTAGTAAGGTTATCAGCAAACAGAAAACTCGCAGCATATAAACAGGGATAGATCAGACCACAAAGCTAAGAGAGGTCAAACGAAAAAAGCTAACCGATATCCAGATACATCTTTATACCCTCCCGAGTTGTACCGTTGGAACCAAAAGTTAACTCGTCGCCACCGGATATTCATTCATCGGTGTCAAGCTCTGCGAAGTACTGTAATTTATGTTGATCGTGAAAAACGCCAATAATATCAAATCCGGGCATGTCTCTTTCATCATGAAAAAATCTCTACACTTATTTGCCGCTATCTGCATAGCAAGTATTCATTTAGCATTATCATTCAACCAGCAAACGAACAGACCGGATCGACTTAACCGGATTTATTCCAGGCATTTACATAGTTGAAATAGTTAAAAGCAATAGTAAAGCCAAAATGTGGAGGATTGTAATTGCAAGGTGACCCCTGGTCCGTTTCTCAGGGGCAAAGTGTACCTTCGCGAAAATCATCAGCCAAGGCATGTTTCACATCATCCGCACCACCAGCGACCATCCCGATTTCCAGAACCTCACCAACGAGCTCGACGACGAGCTTTGCCGCATTTACAACACCAACAAGGAAGATTACGAGGAATACAATCGTATTACCGGTCTGCCGACGGTTATACTAGCTTATGAAAACGATGCAGTCGTCGCTTGCGGCTGCTTCAAGCAATTCGACGCGCACCGCATCGAGCTGAAACGGATGTTTGTAAAACCCGGATTCCGCGGCAAAGGCATCGCCTCCCTAATGGTCGACGAGCTTGAAAGATGGGGAAAAGAACTGAGCTACGGAACGATGATCCTCGAAACCGGAAAAGGCCAGCCGGATGCGATTGCATTGTACCGGAAGCTGGGCTATACCGATATTCCACCTTTTGGAGAATTTCC
>DATMSL010000084.1:0-8979 GCA_035565435.1 Dyadobacter sp.
GTGAAACAGGGCATGGAAATTTTTCTATGCCTTTGTTTTTTATAGGCTGTTTATCAGTTAATTAGTACTAATCCCGCTCAATCTCCCGATACAATTCAACCAGCGTTGCTACTACGTCTTGTGATTCGTAAGGCAGGGTAATCAGCCGTTTCGCTTCTTCCAGTTTTGCTCTTAAATCGGTTTTCGAAAAGTCCCTAAAGACGCTGCAAAACGGCGGTCTCTGCACCGCCGCCGATGCCAGGACAGGTGTTCCCAGCTCACGAGCCTCATGAATCGATAAGGATACGCCATCAGTAGTAGTATTTCGAATAAATGCCTCCGAAAGGAGTAAAATACTTTTGAAATCGTGTAAGTGGTTGATAAAAAATATGTTGCTGGGAATGTTCGCAGTGCATTGCTGGATATACGATCGGTAACAGCCGGATGGGTCTGATATCAGAAGCTGATACTCCGGATAACGTGTGAAATGTTTGACCATTTCTGAAATGCCGTAGATCTCCCTGCCATTTTTATCAAACGTTACGTTCCATGCGTTCGCGCAGAATGTCGCGCGGTAATACTTGCGACGGGATGTTAGTATTGCCTGCAAGGGGGCTGGTAGCGGTTGTATTTCCGGGTCGGCGATGTAAGTGGAAATTTCGCGGGCGCGTGGATTGCAGCGTAACGCCTGAAGAAGGCTTGTATGCTCCTGCACAATGGGCACACGTGCGAGCCGTGCAGATAATTTCACCGCCCAGTTTCCGGACGCCCGGTACCTGCCCCAGCATCCGTGATAGGTGATGATCAGGTTCTTGCCTGTAAGCCGGCACAAAACGGCCAACGCAGCTTGCGCAACCGGATTCGAAAAATGGATATGGATGGTACGATGCGTGGTTATTTCGAAGAGAATTTTTAGTGCAGAGGCCCTCCCGTAATCGCAAAAATCAAACTTAACCTCCATCTGCCGCATACGTTGTGTAAGCCGCTGCACATGTATGCTCACTCCTCCGATCGGCGGCGGCGTTTTTCCGATGATCAGGAGTTTAGTCATGAGCGGTAGGAACCGGTTCGTTTCCGATGCTTTTGGAATAATAGTAAATGCAGACAAGCAGTACAGGAGCAATGCAATTGATTGTGAGACTTTTGGCTGGCATGATCACAAAGACATATCCAACCGAATGCACAAATATTAAATAGATGGCCAGTGCGAAAGGCAGTATCCGGTGTGAGTTTCCGGCCGCCCTGGTTCTGAATAGATGGTAACCCAATGCAACGAACAGCCCATACAAATACAATATCCCGATTAACCCTTGCTCTGCCAGAATTGTGAAAAACATTGAATGCGCTTCGCGGTAGCCGGGACCGAGTAGTTCGAAACTCCCTGTGCCATGCCCATAAAGCGGGCTGTCGAGAAACAGCTGGTATGCCACTCGTCGGATCTCCGTCCTTCCGCTCACCTCCTGAATTTTTTGTAGAGCGGGCCCAGCCGTTCGAAAATCCGCAAAACGTAGCTGCCATGAATACGCCAGATCCGAATTGATGAGATGAACCAGATTATTAAAACCTGCGCTGATTACAGCACCTAACGCCCCAAACCAAAGCTTGTGCTTCCAATTACTCATAGTCCAGATTGAAGCGAGCAGATAAGGCAGAACAATAAAGACGGCCCCGCGTGAAAAGGACAATATAATCACCAGCAGAAAAAGGAAAATCAATAGCGGTGCTGCCAGCCAGGAATGTGCTGTGCGCGTAGCGTAACATACCGCAAACGGCCAAAGAAGTATGAAATAGGCCATTGTTACATTGGTGTCCGAAATGTTTCGGGTTACCAGCAGGTTGCTCGCACCTTTGTATTGTGCGCCGAAATACACGAGGCCAAATGTCCCGAGAGCCAATAAGATGAAGGTAAGACAAAGTGATCGCTCCAAATTGACCAGAAACGCCGGATGCCGGGAAAGGATGCTGAGATACAGGAAATACAAGGGAATCGTAACGAGCAGCAATGCAAATGCGCCGGTGATGATTGCTGCAAGGTTTGGAGAAATGGCGATAGATAGGAAATTAAATGCAATCCACGATGCTGTCAGGCTCTTTTCAGCCTTCGTAAGGTTCGTTTTGAATCGGATCAGTACGGATAGGATGTAAAGATCAGCCAACAGGAAAGGGAACAGCCTCCATAGCGAATTGGCTCCGGCAGGGAAGTCATATTTCTGAAACAGGTGTAAAAATTGGCTCAGAACCGGCAGGCTAAGTACATAAAAAAGTTTGTGTTCCGAAGGGATGATCAGCCCGGCAACACAATAAATATAGAAACCGAAAACGAATACAGTTTGAAATGTATTTCCACCGAAAATGCGCAATGAGTCGAACAGCAATAGGGTGATCCACGCAATGCAGACGGATAGCAAGCCTATGGTACCCGCCGTGATGGTCAGCCTAACCATTCCCGGATGTATTGGGTGGTTATTCGCACAGCATCGGGTGTAGCTTGATGAATCACCGGTTTTACTTCAAGTCTGAGGTTGCCGTGAACATTGTGGCCCAGTAATACTTCGTCCAGTTTATCAAACAGCTCCTGACGATGATAAACATTTTGCGTTTTCAGGTGATCAGGAAGCAGCTGTTGGTGGGAATAATCGTAAAACCGTTTTACTGACCTCGTATAATGCTCACCCACATGCGCGTCGTAGGCGATGCTGATGCAGGGTTTATTGCAGGCAAGGGCGTCCAGCAGCATGGTGGATGCGACCTGCACGCATACCGTACAGCTCGTTAATTGTGCATGTAGTATTTCAAGGAAATCGGCGGGCGGGATTTGATTTTTATGATGACCAACCGGCTGGAAAAATCGGATATTCTGAATGTTGCTGAAACGATCGTACCGTCTCGGGTCGTCGCCGGGATGGCATCTTACCAGAATTACAATATCGGAGTGATTTTGCGCGTAATCGAGAAGGTCGCGGATAATGTAGTTTTGGCAGGAATGGTGTTTGATAGCACCTGTCGCGAAAAGGATGATTCGTGTCGGTGGGTCGATCCCCGGTATATCGGTTGAGAGTTGAGGTCTATCCGATAGTTCCCGAAAGTATGTATCAAACCTTGGGACACCGGTAATGCCTATCAGCGAACAATCTCCCAAAGCGGTGTAGAACCGGTTGTATTCGAGAGCGATCTGTTTGTTCCAAACCAGTACCATGTCAGATTTAGCATTAATGACGCCTTTTGAAGTCAGGTTGTCCCAGCTGATAACGATCGATATGCAGGGGATTCCGTGCGCTTTGAGCGAATTGATCACAGTATTCTCGCGCAGATCGAGCGGGGAAGTTGAAATCACTGCCTGAACGTGATATTCGTCAACGAAAGCACTGATGCCCGGCAGCGTTGTGCGACGAATGAACCAGTTTCGGATGAGGGTCAGCAGGGAGCCGCTCAGAAATGTGAGTGTAAGGCTTTTTTGGGAAGTGCAGAAAAGCCGATGCGCGACCAGACTCTGTTCCATGAGTTTGATGCGGATGGTTTCCAGATTAAAACAGTGTCCGAAAAGCAGCATCTGGATGCTCCGGAGCCATTTTAAAGGCTTTGGAACGGTCGGGACCGGCGACGGCAACAGATTCATGTTTAGCTGGAAATGCCTATTGAATCGCTCAATATCGGCGGCGGTCAGTAAGTCCGACATGACGGAGATCCTGTAATGCTCTTCAAGCGCGGCCATCAGCCCGGAATGAATTACATTGATGATCGCAAACGGGTTGGTAATCAATACGAGAATATGTTTTTTGTTAGCTCTTTCCATTGTTGAACAAGGTTTTCTGCCTGCGCCCAATCGGCTGGCGTGTCGATATTGATTCCAAATGCGTGGTTATTCAGCCAGGCCACCGTGTTACCCCCTGTAATCAGCCCTTCGCGGATGAGTGATGTGCGTGTAATGTAAATCTCGCCATCGCGGTGATACGTCGTCGGAAGATTCTGTCGTCGGGTAAATGTCGGACGTTCGGATACTCTTTCAAGCCCGTTTTCTCCGAAGGCGTATGCCCAGTAGGGGTTGAACGCGTCGGGGATTTTTCGCAAGGTGACGAGGCTGTCCGCATTTTGCTGGACGATGTGGCGGACGGTGTCATCGATAATGCCCGGTGCGCGGAATGGGCAGGTAGGTTGGAGCAATACGATATATTCAAAGCAACCTCCATGCTCTTCTGCATAATTCAGCGCATGAGCAACCACATCGATCATCGGCGAATGGTCCGTAGCTAAATTCGCCGGTCGCAAAAATGGTGCGGTTGCTTTGGCAAAACAATTGGCAAAGAATGCGGTTTCAGGGCAATCCGTTGAAACCAGGATCGTATCCAGCAATTCCGACCGCTCCGCTGCTTCAAAGGTGTATTGTATCAGCGGCATTCCGTCGAGCAACTTCATATTCTTGCCGGGAACGCCTTTGGATCCCATTCTTGCTGGAATGAGGCCCAGAATTTTTGAAAATGGCGTCATTAGATTGTGAGAAGGTGTTTTTTGAGAATAAATGGAATCGTCGAGAGCTGCCCGGCAATCTGTTCTCCGGCGTCGCCTTTCCCATATAGCGTTACAGGCGCGAAAGGCCCATGCGCAAGCTGGCGCCGGACGGCGGCTATAACAGCCTCGGTGTCGGGTGTGCAATCTGTAACATTCAGGCCGCGTTCACGGCCGTTTTGCCTGCTTCCGATGTTCACAGCCGGTACTCCCAATGCACTACATTCGCGTATACCGACGCTGGAATTACCTACGAAACACGCGCACCTCCTGAGCAAGTGAATGAAGTGAGCGGATTCTATATTTTTGAAAAAATGAAAGGGCAGATCCGGATGTTGCTCTCGAAATGTTCGTATGCCCCGGGCGGTACCAGCGGTTCCCGGGTCGGCATTGGGCCAGAACCAGATGCCGGGCATATTCAGAGCTGCCATGGCGTGCAGGGTATTGTCGATTTGCCATTTAGAATGCGCTGTTTCTGTGGTTACAGGATGTTGCAGAACCATCAGATACGGGGCATTCAAATCCGGTTGTGAACCCACGCCTCCATAAGTTTCATACAGGTTGAAATCGAGACTTTTATGCTGATGTACCAGGTCTATTGAAGGACAGCCGGTATGGTAAACCTTGTGCGGTAAAAGTCCCATGTGAATAAGACGTGCCCGCGCATTTTCGGTCGCTGTAAAATGCAGATCGGCCAGCTGGGAAATGCTGTTCCTGATCCGGTCGTCGATGTTACCGGTAATTTCGCCACCCTGAATGTGGGCGAGCGGAATGTTCATGTTCACGGCGGCAATGGCAGTGGCAATGGTTTCGAACCGGTCGGCGACGGTTACCACTACGTCCGGACGATGATTGGCAAAAAAAGTAGCAAGTTCTACAACGGCCAAGCCGGTTGTTTTGGCCGAAGCGGTGTCACTTTCTATGTCCAGCAGGTTTGGAATAGTGGCTGAAACCGGTAGCTTCTCCGCCTCCAGTTGGGGAAGGATGTTTCCGAACCTATCTACTAAGGCGCTGCCTGTCACGACAACTTGTAATGAGAGCCTGGGATGGGCGTGGATGGCCGTCAGTACGGTTTTGACCCGGCTGTAACTGGCCCGAGCGGTGAGTACAACGCAGATTTTACGCATGGAGAAGATGATTTTCGGTGAGGAACTCCCATTTCGCGATGTCCCTCGCGAGTGTTTTGCCCAAAACCTCCTGATACCTTGCTGCCGGCATTCCGAAGCCAGCCGGCTTTTTAGTTTCGAGATCCGAGCATTGAATTTGCTCGCCTTTCCGCAAATCGCGGTTGACGGCCAGTGACTTGCCGAACATGCTTTTCATCCTTGAAAAAGCGGCATTCGCGTCCTTATTTACAGGGAAGTTCAATGCAGTTTCGATTTTACGTATGCCTGCGATCAGCGTGGTTGCTTGTCGTAAAGTCAGTGACGAGGAGGCGTCGGGATTGCTCATTCGCTTGTCGAATGTGACGTGGAATTCGAGCAGGCGTGCGCCGAGTGCAGCTGCGGCGAGGCATGCGAAAATATCTCCCGAATGGTCTGAGAAGCCCACGGCAACCTGGTAGCGCTGGCTCATTTCAAACATGACGTTTAGTCCCCATTGATGTGGCTTGGTGGGGTAGGCGGTGGTGCACTGAAGGATGGAAACTGGTGTTCCACGCGATTGGAGAAACCCAATGGCTTGGTCGAGTTCTGTCCAGGAGCTCAATCCCGACGATAATATGACGGGCTTTCCGGTGCCTGCTACCTTATCGAGCATCGGCAGGTTGTCCACTTCTCCGGAACCGATTTTAAAACCAAATACTCCGATTTCATTGAGTAATTCTACTGCGGCCAGCGAGAACGGACTTGCGAGAAAGTCCAACCCCACTTTTTCACAATGCTTTTTGAGTCCGTCCCATTCATCGGGACTGAATTCGATGCTTTTCCAGTAGTCGAAGCGCGAGCCGTTCTGGTAAGGGATTTTGACCCGGAAATCTTCATAAATACTGCTCTCCGCGTCGGCAATGTGAACCTGGAATTTGGCCGCATTGGCTCCTGCGTGGGCGAGCGCGTCAACGTACGCATGTGCGAGGCCGATACTGCCTTCGTGCGCCTGGCCGACTTCGCCGATAACATAAATGTGTTGTTTCATAGGTGTGTTTTATGGATTAAGATGGATATTAATAGTAATTGTATTGATATGGAGGCAAGCCGCGGGTGCCGTTAAAAACGACATGTACATCTGGTAGGAGCGATTGATTGCGGGCCTTTTGTATTTCAGCGAGTTGACGGATAAAAGTGAAATGCTGCCGCACGATGTACAATGTCATGTCGGCATGTGCCCCGAGGAGACGTGCATCGGCTACCAGACCGACAGGCGGGCTATCCAGCAATACGTAATCATAGTCGGTTTTAAATGTTGAAATAAGGTCAGCGATTTTGGGCGATAGCATTATTTCACTTGTTCCGGGATGTTGCAGCCCGGCGGCGAGGAAGTCGAAAGGTGTTTCGGGCACATTTCGTTGAATGAGCGGCTCGTTTCCCAATGCGATACACTCCGTAACGCCTTCGAGTTGCAAGTTTAATAGCATGGCCAGGGACGGTTTTCTCAGGTCGAAATCGACCAGCAGGACCTTCTTACCTGCGAGTGCGAGTGAATGCGCGAGGTGCAAGGCTACAAACGATTTCCCTTCGTTGGCCATGGCGGAGGTGAGCAATAGCACAGAATGTTGCCTTTCACCTGTCACAAACTGGACATTCGTGCGTAACGAGCGGAATTGCTCCTTGACAAGACCGCGATTATCCGCCATTTTTAACAAACTAGCCCGGCTCTGCTGACTGATTTCCCCGAGTATCATCACATCGCATTGCCGCAGAATATCTTCCTTCGAAGTGATTTTATTATTGAAGATCTGCCCGATATACAGCGCGCCGGCAGGAGCCAGAATACCTGCAAACAATGCTACCAGGATGGTTAGTTGCCGGTTAGGGTAGGCGGGAAGCCGATTAGCCTTCGGGGGATCGATAATCCTTGCATTAGCAATGTTTGCAGAGCGCGAGATTGCTGTTTCCATGCGTTTTTTGAGCAAAAACAAATACAGTTCTTGCTGAATACCCTGCTCACGCGACTGGGAGAGGAGCGCCCGCTGATGTCCCGGTAACCGCGATATTTGCGACTCGGATTCTTTGGCATATTTATGGACGACGGCGGCATTCAGTACCAGTTCTTGCATGTGTTGTTGAATCGCTTCGTAAAGGCTGCTTCTCAAAGCCTCTATTTGTTTTTCGAGCGATCTCAGCTGAGGGTGGTCAGGTGCCAGTGTTGCGAACGCGGTTATCCGTGCAAGCTGCATTTCATTGTATTTTCCTGCCAGCACCTCAAAATTGCCTTCCTGCGGATACAATGCGGATGGGATGGCAGTAGCAGGCTTTTCGCGTAGATGTCCTTCCAGCAATTGGACGATTTTAAGACGGATAGCTAACTCTTTTTCTTCCATTGCGTTGGTGGCGGACCTTTGAAGGGCCTGGCGAGTGTCTTCCGGCATATCGATTACCCTGTGACGTTTGCGGAAGCGTTCGATATTAGTTTCGACCCGGTCCAGTTCGGACGAAATGCCCGTGAGGTTGGTATTAATGAAGGCAATGGTGTTGTCGGCCACTTTGTTCTTCTCTCCGACACTTGCATTTTGGTACCGTGCAATGAGTTGCCTCAAAATAGCTTCGCCTTTTACAGGAAGAACGTCCTGCATCGCCAGATTTACCAGACTAGCTGTTTTGTTGGGCGCCTGAATACTCAAAACGCGGGAATAGTGATCGAGGACCGCTTCGGTTCCTAATATTTTGAAGGAATATCGATACTCGGAAGCGGGCTTGAATCGCGTGGTATCAACCACCGCTGTCCCGTGCGGGAGTCCCAACTTCCGGCCAAAATGGCCTTTGTAAATACTGTCAGGCGTTTGAAGCGTAAATGTGTTTTCGGTTTGTCGGCAGAGGTGATAGGTGACGGGTTTTGCGGGATTAGGCTTAAGAAAACGGATTCTATAAGGTGATTTCTCGTACAACTCGGTCGTTTTTAGATGACCGGATGCGAAATATTGGGTAGTTAAATGCAGGTCCGCGATCACCTGATTCAGCAGGGTTCGGCTTTTGAGTATTTCAATTTCGTTTTCTACGCTGCTGGTAGCGTCGGGTAGCCCGAGCTCTTCCAATAGTGCCGCTCCATGAAAATCACTGCCTCGGGAGTCGTCCTGAACTAACAGGGATGCAGTGATGGTGTAATGCGGCGTTTTATACCGTAGGAAAGTTAATCCGCCGAGTACCGAGAGTGTTGGTGAAATGAGAAACCAGTACCAGCGAAATCGGATCGCTTTCCACAGCGGGTGCTCTGCCCAGTCCTGAAATGTTGCGAAATCTGCAATTTGAATTTTGGATGCCAACATTGCCTGCACGTGTTAGGTGATAGCATTTAGACGTTGGCTCGTAATTTTGGTAACGCGACTTCTACAAAAGTTTTTTT
>DATMSL010000085.1:0-11639 GCA_035565435.1 Dyadobacter sp.
AATCATGACAAGCAAAAAGGTAATCTTCTGGGCATTCACAGTCGCGCTGGGCGGTTTTTTATTCGGTTTTGATACCGCGGTCATATCGGGCGCGGAGAAGTCGATCCAGCAATTGTGGGGCCTCACTACGGTGCAGCACGGGTTCACAGTTTCCATCGCATTGATCGGCACCGTCCTCGGGTCGCTCACCGGCGCCATCCCATCCGAGCGTTACGGGCGTAAGTACACGCTCTTCGCCATTGCTGTACTTTACCTGCTGTCGTCGATCGGCTCAGCGCTCGCTTCCGACTGGATTTCCTTTCTCATCTTTCGCTTCCTCGGCGGCATCGGCGTCGGCATTTCGTCGGTTACCGCTCCACTATATATTTCTGAAATATCCCCCGCCAATTCCCGCGGCCGCCTGGTGGCCATGTTCCAGTTCAATGTCGTGCTGGGCATTCTCATTGCCTACCTGTCCAACTTTCTGCTCGTGGGCATGGGCGACAACGACTGGCGCTGGATGCTGGGCGTGCAGGCATTTCCGTCGCTGGTTTTCCTGGTAGCCATTCTTTTCGTGCCCGAAAGCCCCCGCTGGTTGATCGTGAAACGCGGCAGAGTGGATGAAGCACGGCAAATATTGTCCGTCGCCAACGGCGGCATCGACGTGAGCGGCATTGTTGCCGACATTCAGAACTCGGCAAATGTAGGTGCCCAAGTCGGAAACAGCGTTTCCATTTTTTCTTCCCAATATAAACTACCCCTGGTACTGGCGCTGCTTTTTGCCTTTTTCAACCAGGTTTCGGGTATTAATGCCATTATTTACTACGCGCCGCGCATTTTTGAAATGGCGGGTTTGGGTAAAAGCTCGGCATTGCTGTCGTCCGCCGGCGTGGGGCTGGTGAATTTCTGCTTCACGTTCATCGCCATCAACCTCATCGACCGTTTCGGCCGCCGCACGCTGATGTTCATCGGCTCGTTCGGATTGATCGCCACTTTGGGCCTGGTAGCGCAGGCATTTTACAGCGGCAACCTGGGCGGCTATGCAGTGCCGGTTTACTTGTTCATTTACATTGCCTTCTTCGCATTGTCGCAGGGCGCGGTGATCTGGGTATTTATCTCAGAAATCTTCCCCAACCAGGTACGCGCTGCGGGGCAGTCGATGGGAAGCTTCATGCACTGGCTGCTGGCGGCAGTGATCGCATTCACATTCCCCTACATCGCCGAAACGCTCGGCGGCGGCAATACTTTCATGATCTTCTGCGGCATGATGGTGCTCCAACTGCTGTTCGTCTGGAAGCTCATGCCCGAAACCAAAGGCACTTCCCTCGAACAGATCGAAAAGACATTAATCCTTCACTAAAATCTCCACTTTAAACGATTACATATGACACCGAAACTGACTGTTTTTGGAGAAGTGCTCTGGGACGTACTACCCGATGCACGCCTGGCCGGCGGGGCTACCATGAACGTCGCCGCACACCTCCAGCGCTACGGCATGGACGTGGCCTTCATCAGCCGCGTGGGGCACGACGAGCTGGGCGCGGAGCTGCTCGCATTCATGGCCGAACAGGGCCTCGATACCCAGTGGGTACAAACCGGCGAAACGCATTTGACCGGCATTGCCAAAGCCAACGTATCGGACAGCAACGAGGTTACCTACAAAATCCTGCATCCTGTGGCCTGGGACTACATTCAGTTCGATGCGGCCGCTGCACAGCAGGTTGCTGAAAGTGATTTCTTTGTGTACGGCACGCTCGCCGCACGTGACCGCACTTCGCGCGAGACGCTCCTGCGCTATCTGGGAGACGCCCCTGTGCGGGTATTCGATGTGAACCTGCGCCCGCCGCATTACTCGCGCGAACAAGTACTGGAACTGCTTGGCTTTGCAAGCATTGTCAAAATGAACGAGCATGAGCTCCGCGAGGTGACTGGCTGGCTTACGAGCTTCGAAAACGAAAAGCAGGCCATGGCGTACATCCTCGACCGTTTCAAACTCGATATGTTCGTGCTGACCTGTGGGGCAGAAGGCGCCATGGTATTGACCGGCGGCGGCGAATTCCATCAGCATCGCGGCTTTACAGTGGAAGTGGCCGACACCATCGGCAGCGGCGACGCATTCCTCGGCGCTTTTCTGTACCAAACCGCCACGGGGCATCCACTCTCCGATTCCCTCGAATTTGCCTGCGCCGCCGGTGCATTCGTAGCCGGTAAGGCCGGTGCATTGCCCGCATTCTCGGAAACCGATATTCAGGAGTTTATTCACGCACAGCGGTTGCAACCTATAATCCACTGATTACCAATTCACGCTCTTTAATCGAAAACATTATGAGAAAAATTTTACTGCTGGTGGCCCTCGCGGTCGCCTGCGTGATGCAACTGCCCGCCCACGCGCAAAACAGGGCGCAGATCAAGGGTGTCGTCAAGAGTATCGACGGCGAGCCGCTTCCCGGTGTGAACGTTCTTGAAAAGGGAACTTCCAATGGTGCCGTTACCGATGTTTCGGGAGCTTACAGTATCTCGCCTAATGCAAATGCCACATTGGTGTTCTCCTACATCGGCATGCAAACGAAAGAAGTAGCCGTGGGCAACCAGACGACCATCAACGTTACCCTCGATTACGACCAGAAAAGCCTCAACGAAGTGGTAGTAGTGGGTTATACTTCTTCCAAAAAAGAAGACCTGACCGGCGCCATTGCCGTCGTGGACATGGCCCCTTTGAAAAACATCAGCTCCGGTAACCCGATGCAGGCTTTGCAGGGCCGCGTACCCGGTTTGTATATTGAAAAAACCGGCTCGCCGAATGGTACCAACTCCCGCATTCTGATCCGCGGTGCGAACACCCTCGGCAATACCGACCCGCTTTACATCATCGACGGTGTGCCTACCAAGCGCCCGGAGGTGTTCCAGGGGCTGAACCCGAACTCGATTGAATCGATCCAGGTGCTGAAAGATGCCTCGGCCTCATCTATTTACGGATCGCGGGCTTCCAACGGGGTGATTATCATTACCACCAAAAACGGCGCGAATAGCAACGGTAAAATCAATATCGACTTCAATACGAGCATTTCGACGCAATCGGAGAAATATGCGCGATTTAAAATGCTGAATGCGGTGGATCGCGGACGGGCATTGTGGCAGGCTTCGGTGAATGACAAAGTGAATCCCGAGGACGGTTACGGTGCATTGTACCAGTTCGACTGGAATAAGGATTTCACCAATCCCATACTAAATGGTGTAAAAGTTCAGCCGCTCGTGGGAGGCAATGCCAATATGCCTGCCGGCGATACCGACTGGCAGAAAGTCATGTACAAAACCGGCATCGTGACCAACAACGAACTTACGATCTCGGGTGGCAATGGTACTTCTTCATTGCAAATCAACCTGGGTTATTACAAAAACACGGGTATGCTCCGCTACACCGATTACGACAAGATCAGCGGGCGCATTAACGGGCTTACCAGCGCGTTCGACGGCAAACTGAAAATCGGGGCGAATATGCAGCTTGCCTCTTCCAACGAAACCCTCGCTTCTACCGACATTGGCGGAGCTGCCACGCCCGGCCTGGCCGTAACCCTTGCACCAACGATTCCCGTATATGCCAAAGACGGCTCCTGGGGCGGTGCTATCGGCTCGGGTTATTCCGACCGCAACAACCCGCTCCACATGCAGGAGATCAACAAGTGGGACAATGCACACAGGCTTACGCTGTTCGGTAATGTGTTTGTGGAAATCCAGCCATTCAAAAATTTCTTCCTCAAAACCAGCCTCGGTGCTGATAATGCGGCCTACCGCTTCAAAAACATCGAGCAATCCTTTGAAGAAGGGTCATTCGGCCGTGCTAACAACAGCCTGACGATCGATCAGAACCGCTATCTGAGCATTACCTGGTCCAACACGGCCCGTTACAACCTCGACCTGGGCAACAGCCATTTCAAGTTCCTCGCAGGGATCGAAGCCATTAAAAACGACTCCGATTTTGAAATAGCGCGGAAAGAAGGCTTTGCCGTGCAGACGAAAGAGTACTTTGTATTGAATGCGGGCACCGGCAATACCAACGTGACCGGCTCCGGCTCGGGCAGCAGGCTGCTTTCGCAATTCGCCCGTATCGACTACGGATTTTCGGACCGCTACCTGGCCGCGGTCACCATCCGTCGCGACGGCTCTTCCCGCTTCGGTTCCGCGAATGCATACGGTATTTTCCCGGCTGCATCGGTGGGCTGGCGCATCGATAAGGAACAGTTTTTCAAAGGGGTAACCAAAATAAGCAATCTGAAACTGCGGGCCGGGGTCGGCAGGGTTGGTAACCAGGAGATCGGTGACCTCGCCCGCTTTGGATTGTTCGATACACGTTACGGCGCGCGGCAATCCCAGTTTCCGAACGGTCATAACAGCTTTTTCGACCAGTTCTATAACATTGGTACCGCTTACGACCTCAACGGCGCCAACACGGGCAATTTGCCTTCCGGCTTCGTGTCGATCCAGGGTGCTAACCCTAATTTGAAATGGGAAACTACCGATGAAGCCAACTTCGGGCTCGATTTCGGACTGTTCGATGGTATGATCCAGGGTTCGTTCGATTACTTTACCCGTAAAACCAGCGACATCCTGATCACCCCGCCGGTAGCTTCCGCCGTGGGCGAGGGCCAGCTGCGTGTATTGAATGGCGCGGCGAAGTCTAACAGAGGTTTCGAGTTCTCGGCAGGCTACTACGCCCGTCCGAAAGGCGATTTCACCTACAATGTGATGGCCGGTGTGAGCCGCTTCCGCGACAAGATCACTGCCCTGCCCGAAGAAGTGCGCGCTGCGTACCCGGGTAATGTGATCCAGACGATCCTCGGCCATTCGCAGTTCGATTTGTTCGGTTATAAAACCAATGGTCTCTTCCAGAACCAGGCCGAAGTGGACGCCGCTCCCACACAGGTGGGCGCTGGCCCGGGCCGCATCCGGTACGTGGATACCAACGGCGACAAGCGCATCGACGACCTCGACCGTGTGTTTTTCGGTACTACGCTACCTGCTTTCGAATACAATTTAAAAGTGGAGGCATTCTATAAATCGTTCGACTTCTCGATCTTCGGCTCGGGCATCGCCGGCCGGAAGGGTTTCGATATCTATACCTTCTATAACAACTTCATCCGCGGCCGCGAGAACGTGGGCCCGGGCGTATTCGAGGCCTGGTCGCCGACCAACACAGGTTCCAAAATCCCTGCATTGTCGCTTTCCGACGCCAACAACGAGACGCGTTCTTCGGATTATTTCAATGTGAATACTTCCTATTTCAAACTGCGCAACATCCAGCTCGGTTATGCGCTGAGTCCGGAGCTGGTCCAGAAGATCAAACTGCAACGCGTGCGGATGTACCTGATGGCCGAAAACCTGTTCCTGATCAAATCGAAGCAGTTCAGCGGCCCGGATCCTGAGCGGACGGACATCAACGCCATCCCGATCCCCCGGACCTTCACATTTGGTTTGAACATTTCTTTCTAATCCTGAAAAAGCGTATTGTTATGAAAAGCAAATATATATTCGGTCTGATCGCCAGCGGCACGTTGCTGATCACCACTTCCTGTAACGATTTCCTCGACTACCAGCCGCAGGGACTGCTGTCGTCGGAGAATATCAAATCGGCCTCCGCAGCGGAATCGCTCGTGACGGCGGCTTATGCCGGCATCGGCAACGACGAAATGATCGGGCCTATGACGAGCATGTGGGTGTACGGCAGCGTGCGTTCGGATGACGCCTACAAGGGCGGCGGCGGCGTGTCCGACGTTGCGGAAATAGATTTTTACGAGCACTATAACCTCACCCGTCCCGACTTCGGCTGGATGCACCCCTATACCTGGGAGAATTTTTATAAAGCCATTTCCCGTGCCAATGCGGCGCTCACCAGCCTCAATGCATTGACCGACGCGGAATTTCCGCTGCGTGCTACCCGCATTGCCGAAATGCGTTTCCTGCGCGGGCATTCACATTTCATGCTCAAAATGCTGTTTAAAAATGTGCCTTACATTGATGAAAAACTGTCGAGCGACGACATTCTGAAAGAGTCAAACGTACGGTATAACAACGACGAGCTTTGGAACAAAATCGGGGAAGATTTTCAGTTTGCAGTCGATAACCTGCCGCAAAAGCAGGCGCAGATCGGCCGGGCCAACAAGCTCTCAGCTTCCGCTTACCTGGCCAAATTGCGCCTTTTCCAAGCCTATGAGCAGGATGCCAACCACAAAGTGACGGGTATTAACAAAAACCGCTTGCAGGAAGTGGTAACCCTCACTCAGGCTGTAATCGCATCCGGCCAGTATAGCCTGCAACCCGATTTCGCCGAGAACTTCATTGCCGAAACCGAGAACGGCCCCGAGTCCATTTTCGCAGTTCAGTATTCCATCAACGACGGTACGGCCGCGGGCCGCCTTAGCTACGTGACCGGCCTCAATTACCCGCACGGTGCACCGCAATACGGCTGCTGCGGCTTCCACCAGCCGAGCCAGAACCTTGCGAATGCGTATCGCACGGATGCAAACGGATTGCCGCTTTTTGAAACGTTCAATGACAAAAACGTGGATTTCAACACCGAAACCGTCGACCCGCGCGTGGACCATACCATCGGTATCGACGGCCACCCTTACAAATACGACGCTACCAAGCCATTCAGCAACAGCTGGGTGCGTGATCCGGGCGTGTATGGCTTCTTCCATACCATGAAGGAGCAGCAACTGGCCACCAGTTCGTCGTATCACAAGGAAGGGCCATTTATCGGCAGCTCGAAGAATATCGACATTATCCGCTACGACGACGTGTTATTAATGCAAGCCGAAGCATACATCGAGCTTGGACAACACGCGCTGGCGTTGCCGCTCATCAACCAGATCCGCAAACGCGCGGCGGCGAGTACTGGACGGTTGAAAAAGACGGATGGCACCCTGCCTTCGAAGTATAATGTCAAGGAATACAGCGCCTCCGGCTGGACGCAGGATTTTGCAAGAAAGGCGCTCCGCTGGGAAAGAAGGCTGGAATTTGCAACTGAAAGCCCGCGTTTCTTCGACCTTGTACGCTGGGGCATTGCCGAGCAAACGCTGAATGCTTATCTTGAAAAAGAGAAAGTAAGAAGGCCATTCCTAGCGACAGCCAAATTCACTGCGGGAAGGGATGAATACCTGCCCATTCCGCAGCGGGAGATCAGCTTTACGAAGGGGCTTTATGTTCAGAATCCGGGTTATTGATGTGTCACGGTAAGAATACGCTTTAATGTCACCCTGAGCGGAGTCGAAGGGCTGGTGCGATGTTGCCGTACCGCCTGTCTTCGACTCCGCTCAGACTGACACCTCATCATAACTAATTGAAAAACAATTCATGAGAAAAACGATCATTTCAATACTCGCCGCCGCGTTACTCACATCATTCGCAAACGCCCAGGACACCCCTGAAAAGTACCGTCCCCAGTTCCATTTCTCGCCAAAAGCACACTGGATGAACGACCCCAACGGAATGGTGTTCCATAACGGCACCTACCACTTATTTTATCAATACTATCCGGAGGCTAAAATCTGGGGCCCGATGCACTGGGGCCATGCCACCAGCAAGGATATGGTACATTGGAAAGAACAGCCCATTGCACTCTACCCCGATAGCCTCGGCTACATTTTCTCCGGCAGCGCCGTGGCCGATGTGAACAATACCTCCGGCTTCGGGAAGGACGGTAAAGCACCGCTGGTAGCGATTTTTACACACCATAACCCAGTTTTGGAAAAGCAGAAAACCGGTCGCCACGAGTACCAGAGCATTGCATACAGCCTCGACGACGGCGTTACCTGGACCAAATACAGCGGCAACCCGGTACTACCCAACCCTGGCATTACCGATTTCCGCGACCCAAAAGTGCGCTGGTATGAGCCTCAGAAAAAGTGGATTATGACGCTCGCTACCAAAGACCGCATTACTTTCTACTCCTCGCCCGACCTCAAAAGCTGGTCGAAAGAAAGCGAGTTCGGGGCCGACGCGGGCGCGCACGGGGGCGTGTGGGAGTGCCCGGACCTGCTCCCGCTCATGCACAACGGCAAGCAGGTTTGGGTGCTGATCGTGAATATCAACCCCGGCGGTCCCAACAAGGGCTCGGCAGGGCAGTATTTCCTCGGTGATTTCGACGGGAAAGCATTCACCGCGTATTCCAAAGAAACCAAGTGGCTCGACTGGGGTGCCGATAACTACGCCGCTGTAACCTTCTCCAACACCGGCAACCGCACGCTCCTGATGGGCTGGATGAGCAACTGGCAATATGCCAACCAGGTACCCACCGACCCGTGGCGCAGCGCCAATACCATTTCCCGCGAACTGGGCCTTAAAGCCGTGGGGAAAGAGCTGTACCTGACTTCCGTACCGGCCAGGGAACTGGAAAGCATCAAAGGCGAAGGTTATTCCAAAAAAAATGTGGCCGTGAAAGCACCGGTCGACCTCGCTCCTAAGGGCGGCAATGCATCGGGCCTGTTCCGACTGGATCTGAAAACGGCAACGGCAAGCGATTTCGAACTCGTACTTTCCAATAAGGAAGGAAATGTGCTCCTGATCGGTTACGACAAGGCCGGCAATCAATATTACATCGACCGAACCAAGTCCGGCAAGATTGATTTTGAAGCAGGTTTTGGACAAAAACATATTGCCCCAAGGTTATCGGAAGACAGCAAGATCGCATTGACGCTCGTCGCCGACGTGGCATCCGTGGAGCTTTTCGCCGATGGCGGACTTACTGTTATGACTGATATTTTCTTTGCCGACAGTCCGCTTTCGGAGTTAAGAATCCAATCTGTGAAGGGCATTCAGTTGGAGGAAGTGCAGTACAATGCATTGAAACCATCGATCGAGTAGCACTCTCGGGCCAGTAAATAGAGCTGCCGTGGCGGTACCGTCGGCAGCTCTATTTTGTATTATATTTGAGATACAATTTATTCTATGAGACTCGCGCTGATCGTTTTCCTGTTGCTGACGCTGTTTGCCGGCTGTGCCGAGAAACAGGGAGATGCGTATGTCATCGGGTTCTCCCAATGCACCGGCGACGACGAATGGCGGCGCGCTATGCTCGACGGTATGCAGCGCGAGCTCGCATTTCATAACAATGCAAAGCTGATTTTCAAGGATGCCCATGCCAACAGCGCAGTGCAGGTAAAGCAGATCGAAGAATTGCTCCAAAGCGGCATTCAACTGCTGATCGTCTCGCCCAACGAATCGGACCCGCTAACACCGGTGATTGAAAAAGCCTACAAAAAGGGTATCCCTGTGGTGGTGGTTGACCGGCGTACTTCTTCGCCTTACTACACCGCTTATGTGGGCGGCGATAACTACCAGGTCGGCAAAACCGTAGGTGAATATACGAGTACATTGCTGCGTGGCAAGGGCAAGATGATCGAAATCACCGGCCTGCCCCGCTCCTCGCCTGCCTCCGACCGCCACCGCGGCCTCGTGGACGCGCTCGCGACCCGGCCAGGCATCCAGCGGGTGGCGACCTTGAATGGGCAATGGGAAAAGGATATTGCCAAAAAAGAACTGCGTAAAGCCCTTCCGAACTTCCCCGATCTCGACCTTATTTTCGCTCAGAACGAAGTAATGGCCATGGGCGCGCGGGAGGTTTGTAATGAAATCTTCCCCGAACGGAAGATCCGCGTGATCGGCGTCGACGGGCTTCCGGGGCAATTCGGGGATATTCAGATGGTGTACGACGGCCACATTACCGCCACGGCCTTGTACCCCACCGGGGGCGAGGAAGCTGCCCGGGTAGCGATAAATATCCTGCAAAAACTGCCTTATCAGAAAGAAAACCTGCTGCAAACGGCCATTATCGACTCGTCGAATGTGCGGATGATCAAAATGCAGACCGACAAAATGATCTCCCAGCAGAACGATATCGAACGCCAGCAGGCGCGTATCGACGAACAGCTGGAAATCTACCAGACCCAACGCGGGTTACTGTACGTCATGACCGGCCTGTTTATCGTTTCGATCATCCTCGGCTCGGTCGCATTGTATTCGCTGATCGAAAACAAGAAGATCAACAAAGAGCTGAATTCCAAAAACACCGAAATCATCATCCAGCGCAACCGCATTCAGGACATCGCCGAAAAAGCGCAGGAAGCGACGGAATCCAAATTCAGGTTTTTCACCAATATCTCGCACGAATTCCGGACACCGCTAACGCTCATTCTGGCGCCGGTGGAAGAACTTCTCAGGCAGAAAAACGAGAGCCCGGCGGTTAAAAAGAATCTTTCCCTGGTTCAGAAGAATGCAAAGCGGCTGTTATGGCTCGTAAACCAGCTCATGGATTTCCGCAAGATCGAAAGCGGCAAAATCCGCTTGCAGGTTACCGAAAATGATATTGTCGCATTCATCAGCGAACTAATGCTCCCCTTTGAACAGGTCGCTAAAAAGCGAAGGATCGATTTCCGGCTGATTACCACCCTTAACCGGCTGAATGTCTGGTTTGACCGCGACATGATGGATAAAGTATTGTTCAACCTGCTTTCGAATGCGTTCAAATTTACTGCCGATTGGGGGCATATTTACATCCATATCAGCCATTCGGCCGATGAAGTGACCTTTAAAGTACAGGATAACGGCTCGGGACTCAGCGAGGCCGATATGGCCGGTGCATTTGAAATGTTTTACCAGGGCAAAAATTCCATCAAAGGTACCGGGCTCGGCTTACCGCTTTCGCGTGAGTTTGTGGAGTTACACCAGGGCTCCATCGCCGCCGACGGCAAAAAAGGCGAAGGTGCCACTTTTACCGTTACGTTACCGCTTGGCAACGCCCATTTCCAACCGGAAGATATCGCCGATCCTACGGCCGGCACCGTCGAAAAATCGGTCGCCTGGACGGACACCGGCGTGGAGACTGCCGTGCAAACCGACCTCACAGAACACAAAGACCTCCCGACCCTGGTCGTGATCGAGGATAATGAAGATCTGCTCGGTTTCATGACAGGCCTTTTACAAAACCAATACGAAATCATCACCGCCACCGACGGTAAGGTTGGGCTGGATCAATGCTTCGACACCGTGCCCGACCTTGTCATCTGCGACGTGATGCTGCCCGGCATGGACGGTTTGCAAATCACCTCGACCCTCAAAGCAGATATGCGCACCTCACACATTCCCGTGATCCTGCTCACCGCCAAAAATACGGCTGAACAGCAGGTCGAGGGCATGCAGGCACGTGCGGACATGTACTTAACCAAGCCATTCAGTCCCCAGTTCTTGCAGGAAAGCATGCGCAGCCTGCTGGCTAACAGGCAATTGCTGCAATCCACACAAGTTGGCCGGAACATCGGCGATACCGAAACCGGATTATCCCGCCTGGACAAGAAATTCGTCAACGAGCTCCGCGCGCTGATCGTTTCGCGCCTGGACGACCCTACTCTCACCGTGGAATCGATAGGTAAGGAAATGGGACTGTCGCGGGTGCAGCTCTTCCGCAAAACCAAGGCATTGCTTGGCGGCGGCACCAACGACCTCATTCTTAATCTCCGTCTCGAAAAAGCCTGCGCCTTGCTCCGCAACCCCGACCTGACCGTCGCGGAGATCGCCGACCAGACCGGATTTACCTCGCAGAGCTATTTTTCCACGGTTTTCAAAACCCGCTTTGGAGTATCGCCGAAGGATTGGCGGTTGGTGAAAAG
>DATMSL010000086.1:0-14946 GCA_035565435.1 Dyadobacter sp.
TCGAACCGGCCATTTTTGTTTTAGAACAACTTCTCTTTCGGAGGCGTAGCACCTTTCATGCGAATGTAAGGGGTCGTTTGGCCCCGATGGTGAGTCTGGTGTTCGAAAGCCTTTTCAAATGCAGTTCCAGCCTTCATATCCATCCCGAACACTTTCACGTCCTTCGCAAGGTCGGCGTCGGTCATACCTTTCAATGCCGCGATCACGAAGTCGTAGCTCTCCATCACACCTTTAGTTACAGCTTCTTTCGACTGGTCAGCGCGTTTTTCAAGAGAACCTTCGGGTTTCGCTTTGCCGGTTGCAGCCGAAACAAACAGGTAGTTGGCGTCCCCAAGGTGGTCCATCTGTGCAGCAAACGATCGGATTTCAGGGGTAGGTTTCAATGCATAACCATCTTCCGGCATGGCATCCAGGTATTCCTTAGTGTAAGCTTTAGCGCGTTCCCAGTCTGCAACGTATTTGGCAGTCATAGTTTGTGCGGATGCAACTTTACCCGCCAATAGAAGCATGCAGATAATAGCAATTTTTTTCATTCGATTTTTGTGTTTGGTGGTTGATAAATTTTCGCGAAAGGTAACGGTAAGGAATGCGATTGTCAACACGGGAATCAAATATTTAAGCAACGGTAGTGTGTCGTTGGGTGACATAAGGCTCGGTCGGGTTTCAAGAAAATCGGGCTGTAATCGCGGAGGTTAGGCGGGTTATTATTTTATTTACCATCTACACCCATTTACGTAAAGGACCGTTATGCCCGGAACTTCCGAAGAACGTGCGCAGAAATACCTCAATCTTGGTCACAGCGAGGCAGAGAACCACGCCAAGACCCAACTCGAACTGTATGAAAAACGGGTGGAACAGACGTCGTCGGTCACGAATGTCATTTCCGAATTTTTTAAAACTAACCTGATCGGCTTTGCCTGGCATTACTTGCGCAGCCGGTTCGGCGCCAGGCATCCTTACCAGGCGTACCCGCGCAACGACGACACGGGCATTTACCCGTTGCAGTCGTCCATCGTTTCGAGGGATGAGATCAGCATTGCATTGCTTTCGGATTGGGCCAGTGATACGGCTGAATCCGATGCGGTTGCGAATCTCGTAGCACGTCATGCACCGGATTACACCGTCCATATGGGTGATATTTACTTTGTAGGAACGCCCAAAGAGGTGGAAGAGAACTTTACAGCCCCTTATGCCTCCTGGTATTACGGCGCTTCGGGTAGTCTGGCGTTGTCGGGAAACCACGAAATGTATTCCAATGGCAATGCATTCTTTCAGCATTTGCTTCCCGCGATGTACGCGCAGGTGGGTGATGTACGCAGGACGCAGCAGGCCGGTTTTTTCTGCCTGGAAAACGACCATTGGCGCATTATCGGCATCGATACCGGCTATACCTCAGTAGGCAGGCCTTTCCTTGAAATACTCTCTCCGCCCGATTGCCATTTGCGGAAAGAGCAGGTGGCATGGTTGCGCGATGTGGTAAAGCTCGGCGACCCGCTCGACACGCGCGGTATTGTAATCCTGAGTCACCACCCGTATATGTCGGCATTCCGCGAAGAATATACCCGGCCTGGCGAGCAGTTGCAGAAACTCATGGGCGATGCGCAACGACCGGTTGTCTGGATTTGGGGACACGACCATCGCCTGGTAACATATCGGTTCGACCGGAATGGTAAGGGACCGCAGGCCTACGGGCGCTGCATCGGACACGGCGGACTTCCGGTGGAAACCAGGCCACCTGATGCGGGAGAGTTATTTAAAATCGATTATTACGACACGCGGGTGAGGAAGAAAATCAAAGGCCGTGCGCTGGGGTATAATGGGTTTGCGCGGCTGTTGTTGCGGAATGAGAAGCTCGTTGCCGAGTATCGCGACCTGGAAGATACTTGCGTGATGGAAGAAAGCTGGACCGTAAACAAAGCGAACGGCCAACTCGAATGGGAGGTGATCAATGTCCTTCCCGAGCTGGCCGTCCGTTAAATATGATCATGCCCTTGCGGGCGTGGTGTCAATGATGATCGTCGTGGCTGTGGTCTTTGTAAAACGCTGCGAAAGTCACAACCAGACCGATGGTTCCGAGGATGAATACGAACAGGTCGCCAAATACTGCCAGGATGATAAAAAGGATAATAAACGCTGCGATGTAAGCGAAGGTTGGCAGCGAAGTAGACTCGGTATGTGATGTTTCAGACATATTCGGAATGTATTAATAGCTTTCGATGCTGCGAAAATAATAAATCAATCCCAAAATCCATACTTTTGTTTCAGTAATCACAGGCCGTCGTTCTCCTGCGTGTGCATGCGGGTTTTGCCTCTAAAACAATTGCCAATGCCCTATATTATCGGTTGTGATATCGGCACAACAAACGTCAAATCGGTCGCCTTCGATACCGTTTCGGGAACAATCCTCGCTTCGCATAGTGAAAGTTATGAAATGCAGCATCCGCACCCTGATTGGAGTGAGCAGGATCCCGAGGAGATTTTCCAGGCTGCCTGCAAGACGTTAAAGAAGGTAACCGCGAAATGCAAGGACCACGGCGGACCGGTTGGTATCTGTTTCAGCGCCGCAATGCATGGTGTACTGGCGCTCGATAAAGACGGGAAGCAGCTTACCAACCTTATCATCTGGGCCGATAATCGTAGTGCCGATGTGGCTACCCGGTTGCGGGCGTCACAGGTAGGCAAGAAGATCTACCATAACAACGGAACACCCATTCATGCGATGACACCCGTGTGCAAGTTGCTGTGGATGAAGAAAAATGCGTCGGATATTTATCGAAAAACGAGCAAGTTCGTAGGCGTAAAGGAGTACATCATATACAGGCTCACGGGCGAATTTCTGGTCGACTATTCTATTGCCTCTGCCACGGGAATGTTCAATATCCGCGAATTGCAATGGGATGACTATACCTTGAAGAAGTTAGGGCTCAAAGTAGAAAAACTGCCCGAGGCAGTATCACCCTATCATATTGTAAAATTGCCCGGCGACAATCCGGCTAAATTGCCGGAGGGCACTCCGCTGATTATGGGTGCGAGCGATGGTTGTCTGGCGAACCTCGGCAGCGGCGCTATCAGGAACGGCTCCATGGCCGTTACGATCGGCACCAGCGCAGCCGTGCGTATATGTTCCCCCAAGCCATTCTCCGACCCGCTGATGCAGACTTTCTGCTATGTGCTCGATGAAAAGACCTACATCGTAGGGGGCCCCTCGAATAACGGTGCCGTCATTTTTGAATGGTTTATGAACACATTCTTCCCCAAAGAGTCGTACGACGCGGTTTTCAAAGAAGCGGGAGGGGTTAAACCTGGTGCGGAAGGGTTGCTCTTTTACCCCTACCTGTTGGGCGAGCGTGCACCGCTTTGGAGCTCCTCCGTGCGCGGTGGCTTCTCGGGGCTCGACATCACGCATACACGTGCGCATTTCGCGCGGGCGGTCATGGAAGGTATTCTGCTTAATCTTTACAGCATTGCCAAGCTACTCATGGAAATGCAGGAAATCGACACGATTTATGCCAATGGCGGTTTCGCCCGGAGTGCTACCTGGGTGCAAATGCTTTCGGATGTGTTTGGAAAAACGGTGAAACTGAATGAAACCGTCGAAACAGGCGCGGTAGGCGCCGCCATGATGGGGTTGAAGGCATTGGGTGTGGTTAAAGATTTTTCGGAACTGACTGCTTTTACACGGGCAGGACAAGCATTTGCATCACACAAAGACATTCACGAACAGTACGACGCACTCGCCGGGAAATTCAAAAAGGGAGCTCACCTGATGATGGCCCACGCAGTGTGATCGGGCTGGAAAACAAAAAAGGCCTCCCGATGGGAAGCCTCTTTGCGCTGATCTAACTATCCTATTAAAACTTGTAAGTAACGCTCAAACGATAATTTCTCGGGGGATCGGCTTGCCAGTAGTAAGCTTTCAACCAATCGTAATAACCGCCGCTGTACAGGTATTTGTCCAGAATGTTGAACACGTTCGCTGTCAGGCGGATGTTGTTCTTCTCCCAAAATACCCCTCCGTCCAATTTGAAATAATCAGGCTGGTTAAGACTGCTATTGGTTGACGACCAGTTGGTGGTAGCACGGCCTGCCAGATAAGTGAAACCCGCAGAGATACCCGCGTTTTTCAACGAACCATGTTGTACTTTATAGCTCAACCAGGCATTGGTCGTATGCTTGGCATACCCGGGAATCAAATCGCCCACTTTCATATCAGTTACGCCCTCGGCCACTTTCGTTACTTCTGAAATCGTGTAAGCATAGTTGGCGGTCAGGTTAAGGCCGTTGATGATCGTGCCACGAAGATCGAATTCAACACCTTGGGCTCTTTTTTGGCCTAATACCATGCTCAGGCCCGAGTTTGGATTGGTAGGATCGCCGGTGAGCTCGTTGTTTTTCAAAATTCTGTAGAATGCAAGAGTGGTATTCCAATGGCCTTCCGCCCAGTCGCGTTTCACCCCAAACTCAGTATTGTTTCCGGTAATGGGTTTCACCGAACCACCACCGATCAAACGGCCGGATTGCGGAATGAATGCCTGATCATACAATGCATATAAAGAGGTATTCTTCGTCAGCGAAACGCTCAGGCCCACACGCGGGGTGAAGTGCTTTGCTTCCTGGTTTGGGCCACCGTATGCCGATTGCTTCACATAAGTGTAACGGCCAGCCAGTGTCAGACGGATACGATTATCGAGGAAACCCAGCTCGTCTTGCAGGTAAAGGCCTGTGTAGTTCTGGTCCTGCAAGCCTCCACCCGCTGCTGCACGCGATTCAAGGGCCATGGAGCGATCGAATGTAGGATAACCCATTACCGGCGTGCCATAATAGGGGTTTTTAGGGTCAAATTCAGCACCTGCCGAGTCCAGTGCGTACGACTGCGACCAGTCGGCGAAGTAGTGCTTGCTGCCAACGTCAATACCACCCAGAATACGGTGTCTTATCGCGCCGGTTTTTATGTCGCCATTGACAAACACCTGGCCGAGCGTCATTTCGCTCTTCGCATCCCAGAGGCCTACGCCGCGATACATAAGACCGTTCGGTTTGATAGAATCCGGCCACATGCTGCTGCCGCTCTGGGTGTAATTGAAATAGCCTACCTGTGCGGTCAGTTTCCAGTTAGGATTGAGCTGGTGCTGCAAATTCACAAACACGCTCTGGTCGTTGATTCGGGTAGGAGCAATGCCTGGGGCCATCGTAGTGAAATCGCGCGGCAGCGTAGCGTAACCATCGGGTGAGAACACGTAGAACGATCCTACGTTCGACATTTTCGCATATTGCAGCGTGTATTCGGCCGTCAACTTAGTCTTTTCATCAATTTGGTAAGAAATGACGGGCGCAATGCTGTAACGGTTGTTATATTCATACGGACGGAACGAACCTTTGTTTTGTGCCGCTACATTAAGGCGATACAGGAACTTGCTATCCTTGCTCAATTTACCATCGAGGTCGAGGGTAGCGCGGTAGAGGCCGAAGCTGCCTACGTTGAAGCCGACTTCGCCTTTGGTCTGGCCGGTAGGTTTTTTGGTTACTACATTATACAAACCACTCGGGTCGCCATTCGCAAGCATAAACCCGGCAGGGCCTTTGACGAATTCGATGTGATCGACGAAACTCATATCCTCTGTTAATGGCCCCCAGTAGGAATTCACGACATTGAAGCCATTACGGAAAGCCTGGATCTGCGAGCCGCGCATGCTGATGTTGGCGTACATATCACCCCAGTGTTCGAGACGGACTGCGCCGCTGACATTGCGGATCAGACCATCACTCATGCTGATCACCTGCTGGTCGGCCAGAACTTTTGATGTAACAACCTGTACATTCTGAGGTGTTTCCAGAATCGGCGTGAGGAGTTTCATGCTGGATGAAAACTGGTCCGATTTGTAGGTAGTGCCGCTTTTGACGATCACTTCCTGCAATTCGTTGGCGCTTTCGGAAAGAGTAAAAGATACGCTCACCGTTTCACCGGCCGCTACTTCTACATCTTTTTCCTGCGTGGCAAGCCCTACGAAGCTTACGAGCAATGTATAGCTTCCGGGTTTAATTCTTTCAATTGTGAATTTTCCTTGATTGTCAGAGACGGCACCGCGGGCAGATCCTTTTATTCCGACTGAAACTTGCTCGGCCGGTTGCCCATCCGAGCTGAGTATCTGTCCTGATATTCTGCCGTTTTGCGCAAATGCGGAAACACTTGCCAGCAGCAATAGGAAGAAAATATAAAATTTTTTCATTTATCTAAAATTGGACTAAATAGTTAACGAGCCGCAAATATCAGTCGGGAATTCTTATGAGGCAAGATTTTATTTAGATTTATTTAAAATAGTAGTTAACGACTTGTTACATAAGCATTTTAGCCATGAAAAAAGCCGCATCATCCATTGGACAATGCGGCTGCGCGCGGCATAATATATCGCTGCTACTTTTCTTCCGCCGGTTTCACGGCTTCCACCATTTTCACGGTAATCATCTTTTTTTCCGATGAATTGCCCCAGGAATTCATGATGTAATTCATCACATCGGCGATTTGTTCGTTGGCAAGGCCCGGCTCCGGCATCATGTTGTCATAGGATACGCCATTCACCGTCACTTTACCAATCAGTCCGAATTTGATCGCCTGGATGGCATTCTCGGGCGTTTTCATCAGGTAATCTGATTTGGCGAGCGGTGGGAAGGTGGCTGTAATCCCCTCGCCGGTGCCCATATGGCATGAAATACAGTTTTCGGAGTAAACCATCTTACCGCGTTCGATGCTTTTCGCGAGCTCATCGTCCTGGCCGGGTGATACCGCTGTGCAGAAAACTGCGGCTGAGAGTAATGTAAGTAATAGTTTCATGGTGATGTTTGGTTGAGATGGTGCGAAGCTCCCAAAAGATAGTGCGAAGCTCCTGCTTCGCACACACTATTCGCAAGCCTCTGGCCGGTCAGGTATGCAAGACCGGCCGGAGGCCTGCCAATAGCCGGCACGAAGCAGGAGCTTCGCGCCATTGTTATTTCGTGAGCGAGAAAGGCGCGGCTTCCGGCTTCGTACCCCAGCTTTTCGAAGGCTTGCCGCTCAGGTCGAACTGTACGCTTCCGCCTTTCTGAATATCGCCGTGTTCAAGATAGGTCTTGTCGTAGGCCTTGCCATTCAGTTTTGCACTCCGGATGTACAGATTACTTTCACTGCTGGCCGGCGCTTCGATGGTGAATTTCTTGCCATCTTCCATGGTCAACGTCGCTTTTTTGAACAACGGTGAGCCGATTACATATTGCGTCGTGCCTGGTGTTACAGGGTAAAAACCGAGCGATGAGAACACGTACCAGGCCGAAGTCTGGCCATTGTCCTCGTCGCCGCAGTAGCCGTCCGGCGTTGCCTGGTACAGCCGCTTCATTACCTGACGCGTCCAGTATTGCGCCTTGTCGGGTGCGCCTGCGTAGTTGTACAGGTAAATCATGTGCTGGATCGGCTGGTTGCCGTGTGCGTAGTTACCCATGTTCATGATCTGCATTTCACGGATTTCGTGGATCGGGAAGCCGTAGTAGCTGTCGTCGAATACCGGTGGCAGCGTGAAAACCGTATCCAGCTTTTGTACGAATGCTTCGCGTCCGCCCACGAGGTTGATCAGCCCTTTTACATCCTGGAACACCGACCAGGTGTAGTGAATGCTGTTACCTTCCGTAAATGCATCGCCCCATTTGAATGGATTAAATGGCGATTGGAACTTGCCGTCCTTATTTTTGCCGCGCATCCATTTGGTTTCGGGATCGAACAGGTTTTTGTAATTCTGGCTTCTTTTCAGGTACAGATCAACTTCTGTCTGCGGCTTTTTCAGCTCTTTCGCCAATTGGGCAATACAAAAATCAGCATAGGCATATTCCAGTGTGCGGGCTGCATTCTCATTGATTTTTACATCATAAGGAACATATCCCAACTCATTGTAGTACTCATGTCCGAAGCGGCCTACCGAGCTTACCGGCCCTGCATTCTGCGTGTTTTTCAGAATGGCTTCATACAGTTTATTGATATCATAACCACGGATACCTTTGATATACGAATCGGCGATCAGTGAAGCCGAGTTCGAGCCTATCATACAATCGCGGTGGCCGGGACTGGCCCATTCGGGCAGGAAGCCGCTTTCGTCATAGGCATTCGCAAGGCCTTCCATGATGTGCGAGTTCAATGTCGGGTACATCAGCGTAAAGAATGGAAATACCGCGCGGAAAGTATCCCAGAAACCGTTATCGGTGAACATATAACCCGGGCGCACTTCGCCATTGTAAGGGCTGTAATGCACCACTTTGTTGGCTTTGTCCATTTCATAGAATTTCCGCGGGAACAACAGTACGCGGTACAAGCACGAATAGAAAGTGCGGATCTGATCTATATTATCGCCTTCTACTTTAATACGCGACAGCTCGGTGTTCCAGGCTTGTTCGCCTTTTGCTTTGGTGGCGTCAAAAGAATCATTACCCAGCTCGCGCTGGAGATTCAGTTCTGCTTGCTCAGGGCTGATAAAAGAGGATGCGACTTTGATACCCACCTGCTCGCCCCTTTTGGTTTTGAAACCAACCACTGCACCTACGTGGGCGGCACTGAGCTCCAGCGTGTCTTTCGCCAAAGTTTTGCCGTGAAATGCGGAGGAGAATGTGAATGGTTTATCAAAAACCAAAACAAAGTAGTTCTTGAAGTTGGCCGGTACGCCGCCACTGTTTTTGGTAGTATAACCAATGATTTTGCGCTCTTTCGGGAGGATTTTTACATAAGAACCCCTGTCGAAAGCATCGAGAAGTACATAAGAAGTATCCGCTTTGGGAAAGGTAATGCGGAACTGCGCGGCGCGTTCCGTCGGCGCGATTTCCGTTGTAACGTCATAGTCGGCCAGGTATACCTTATAATAATGCGGCTTGGCGGTTTCGGCTTTGTGGGAGAACCAGCTGGCGCGGCTTTCTTCGTCGATTTTCAGCTTACCGGTAATCGGCATGATCGCGAACTGGCCGTAGTCGTTGATCCACGGGCTGGGCTGGTGGGTCTGTTTGAAACCACGGATTTTCTCGGAATCGTACATGTAAGCCCATCCGTCGCCCATTTTGCCGGTTTGGGGCATCCAGAAGTTCATTCCCCACGGCAGGGCGATCGCCGGATAGGTGTTACCAGCCGATAAGCTGAATTTCGACTGCGTGCCCATCAGCGGGTTCACATAGTCGACCAGATTGGCAGTTCCTTGCCCGTAGGATAATTGCAACGAGGCAATAATGGTAAAAAGGCAGGACAGGAGTTTTTTCATGTTGGGGATAATTCTTTTTTATATTGGTTTCGGAATTAAAATGCAGGGACAAAAGTAATCGAAGGGCAGAGAACAAAAAGTAATGGGGCCAAAGATTTCCGAACGGCAGGTTTTCTGCCATTTTGTACCGGCATAATTCTTTTTAATGTTGACGGGCGGAGGCGACAGACCGCCTTTACGAAATTTTCACACATAAGCTCTGTTTACTGCATTGCGTTCTGAAAGAGAGTGATCCGGTAAACAGAGTTTCGAATCCATAGCAAACAAAATGACAGAACACCTTAACCGCCTTACACCGCGTCAGATCGTTTTCGAGCTTGACCAATATATCATCGGACAAAATGACGCAAAACGCAATGTCGCCATCGCATTGCGGAACCGGTGGAGGCGCATGAACAGCCCGGAGGACATTCAGCGGGAAATTATCCCGAACAACATATTAATGATAGGCGCTACCGGTGTCGGTAAAACTGAAATCGCCCGCCGACTGGCTAAGATCGCCGATGCACCCTTTGTGAAAGTGGAGGCTTCCAAGTTTACGGAAGTCGGCTATGTGGGCCGCGATGTCGAAAGCATGGTCCGTGATCTCGTGGAGCAGGCGGTAGGCATGGTACGCATGCAGAAGAAGGAAGAAGTGAAAATCAAGGCCGAACAGGCAGTGGAAGACATTATCCTAGATGCATTGATCCCTCCGGTACACGGTTCTGGAGCAGTGAAGCCGGTAACCGAAAACGGTTCCGAGGAAATGCCGCAAAGCGATGCCGAACTTAACCAGCGCACCCGTGAGCGTTTCCGCGAAAAGATCCGTAATGGCGAGCTGGATAGCCGGAAAATCGAAATTGAAGTTCAGCAAAACCAGGTGCCTAATGTCGGCATGATAGGCGGGGCTGTCGATGATGTTTCGATGATGAATATCCAGGAAATGATCGGTAATATGATGCCGCGCCGGGGTAAAAAGCGTAAGGTAACCGTCGAGGAAGCGCGTAAGCTGCTTTTGGACGAAGAGGCGTCGAAGTTGATCGATATGGATGAAGTAAAGCTCGAAGCCATTAAAAAGGCAGAAAACCTGGGTATCATATTTATCGATGAGATCGACAAAGTAGCATCCAGCCGTTCCGGCGGGAGCGGCCCCGACGTGAGCCGCGAAGGTGTGCAGCGCGATTTGCTGCCGATCGTGGAAGGAAGCGCGGTGAATACCAAGCACGGTGTGATTCAGACCGACCATATTCTTTTCATCGCGGCCGGTGCATTCCACGTATCGAAGCCATCCGACCTCATTCCCGAGCTGCAAGGCCGTTTCCCGATCCGCGTGGAGCTCAACAGCCTCACGGAAAGTGATTTTTACCAAATCCTGAAAGCGCCAAAGAATGCATTGACGAAGCAATACGCCGCGATGATGGAATCCGAAGGTGTTGAACTGGAATTCGAAGACGGTGCATTACGCGAAATCGCCCGGATCGCATTCGAAGTAAACAGCGAAGTCGAAAACATCGGCGCCCGTCGTCTGCAAACCGTCATGAGCTCGCTCCTCAACGATTTCATGTTCGATATCCCGGACGTCATCGGCGACGGCTCCCAAATTTCCATCACCGCCGAAATGGTGCAGGAAAGGCTATCGGCACTCGTGAAGAATAGGGATTTGAGTCAGTATATTCTTTAAAAAGGAGGAAAGGAAGAAGCAGGAAGGGGAGGATGGAGTTTTATAATCCATTGTCCCTTTCCTCCTTTCAATAAAACAACCACTCAAAAGCTTTGGGAAACTCTTTGCTCCATTGCTTTTCTTCGTGTTCGCCTTTGGCGTCTAGGGATGATTTGATTTTTACCCGGCTGTAACCGAAACTTTGTGTTTCGAGCGTTTCTTGGAGCTTGGTTACGTTCGGGATCATATGGGTGCCTTCCTTACCGCCGGCGTAGAGGTAAATGCGCGTTTCGAACGGCTCGAAGAAATGCACGGCGTCGAAGTAGATTTTCTCGGAAATCCACAGGGCCGGAGAAAATATCATGAACTTACTGAATGTCTGTGGGAACATCAGGGCCGCATAAGCGCTTAATAACCCACCGACCGAACTTCCACCAATACCGGTGTTCAACCTGTCAGATTTTGTGCGGTACTTTTCGTCGATGTGCGTTTTGAGTGGTCCGGCGATAAATTGCATGAACTTGGCGCCATATCCTTTGCCGAGTTTGGCATTGTCATAAGGTGAAAGCTCCTGTACGCGATCCTCTTCACCATGGTCGATGGCGACAATAATCACGCCGGCTTTATGTTCCTTCGCGAGCCTTGCAAGGCTTTTGTCTATTTCCCAGTTGCCATATTCCGAACCTTCACCAAACAGGTTCTGGCCGTCGGTCATATAAAGGACCGGATAACGCTGGTCGGGATTTTCGTAATAATCGTGCGGAAGCAGCACGCGTACCCGACGGGTGCGGCTGAACTGCGTGATTTCAAATGCTTCCGAAACCGTTTCAACAAGGGGGGAAAGGTCTGTTTTAGTCGAAATGTCGGATTGCCAGCGGATTACATCGTCTTTGACGAGTGTCTCACCGGCTTTGATAAAGCGGTTACCGTAAGGCCGGCCGGCACGGTCGAGCTCTACCTGGTCCCATCCGCCGCGGGTATATTTGTATTCGATCGGGTCGGGCAACTCTTCATCCTCCGTAAATTGGTAACGATAGTTCCCTGGGCTTACCATGGTCATTCGATAAGCTTCGAGGTCGGGGAGCCACTTGCAGAAATTACCCGTGATAAAGACCGGACGATTATCGAAAGGTACTGTGCTTAGTTCAATGGTAAGGGTGTCAACTTCTACTTGCATTCTACTCTGGTACTTTCATTGAGTCACTATGGGTTATAAGGGCACAAAAGTACTTATTTATCAGCTTTTTTAATATAATTAATGAATTCAAATGGAAAAAAATGGCGCTCGTCAGGCTCGTGGAGCGCTCTTTCCGTTTCGGCCCAGGCTTCGGGGTTTTCGATTTCGAAAAAAGTATCTCCCTCGATTTTGGTATGCACCCTGGTAAGGTAAATATGGGTGGCAATGGCTTGTGATTGTCGGTAAATCTCGCCGCCGCCTACAATGCAGGCTTCCTTCCCGTCAATTTCTTCCGCTTTTTTCAGTGCCTCTTCCAGCGAGTGGACAACGACGACGCCTTCGAATGCGAAATCGGCACTCTTGGTGATCACAATCGAAGTTCGTCCTGGCAGCGGTTTTCCAATGGACTCGAACGTCTTCCGCCCCATGATCATCGGGTGTCCTAATGTAAGTTGTTTAAACCGTTTCAGGTCATCCGGCAATCGCCAGAGGAGCTGGTTATCCTTCCCGATCGCGCCGTTTTCAGCGGCCGCTACGATGATTGAAATTTTCATGCAAGTGATTAGTGTTTTCGCAAAGATGGGTCGAAATGTGCATAACCAATGCCGTCAGGCATGTAATATTGGTAGCAAAAGATGAATACCGACGTCCGGGAAATGCCCTTGGGCATGTAACGACCATACATTGGCTTGATTCTGTTACATCCCTGACGGGATTTTAAAATATACGCCGGTTTGTTTTTCTACCAATATTACATCGCTAACGCGATTTTACGGATCTCCACCCACAATGACGATAATGCACGGTAACAAATGCCGTCGGCCATGTAACATTTGTAGTGAACGGTGGCGGGCGACGTTCGAGGAATGCCCTTGGGCATGCAACAACAATGCTTTGCATTCTCGCTGTTGTTACATCCCCAGCGGGATTTCGAAGACCGCACGTTTTTCGATTTCTACCAATATTACATCGCTACGCGATTTTTCGGTTTTCCATCTACGATAACGATAATGCACGGTAATAAATGCCGTTAGGCATGTAACATTGGTAGCACGCCGGTATCGTATAGGTCCGGAAATGCCCTTGGGCATGTAACAACAATGCATTGCATTCCCGCTGTTGTTGCATCCCTACCGGGATTGGCGATCGCCACAATATTCTGCTTCTACCAATATTACATCGCTGACGCGATTTCACTCCGGCGATTTGAAAATATATCTCTCGTCGTATTCAACTTCAAACTTTTCCAAAAATGCCGCATATTCCTCCCTGAACGTCATTTTGCGGTGATGCTCTTTCTGCGTATGAATGTAGTTCATAACGTTTGGTACCTGCGATTTGGAATAAGAAAATACGCCGTACCCCGCCTGCCACTCAAACCTGCTGCCACAAAAGCGATTAACATTAATCCACTGCGAGGAATCGGCTTTCACATCCTGCATAAAATCGCCGATAGACTGAGTGGTGCGAAAGCCAACAAGCATGTGCAAGTGATCATTCATGCCATTAATCGCGATCATTTTGTGTTGTCGGGCTTCCACAATGCCGGTAATGTATTTGTACAAAGACGTTTCCCAAACGGCGCCAATCAGCGCTTGCCGGTATTTTGGCGCAAAAATGAAATGCAGGTGGACCTGCGAATAAGTGTTAGCCATGATATAGTTGTGTGTAAAAGTGTGTAAATGCAATGCAGTCAGCTTAGAGCTTATACCCTCTCAAAAAATCCCCAATCGTCATACGCTTCTTCCCCTCCATCTGCAATTCCTCAATAGCCAGCCAGCCATCTCCGGTTTTGAAATGCAGGTAGGACTTGCCGTCAGAACGGTATTCGCCGGGCTGGGCGTTGTCTCCCGATTCTATAACTTTTGTTTTAAATACCTTACACGAAAGTCCATTCAGCATCGTCCAGGCGGCCGGGTAGGGCGAAAGGCCCCTTACGAAGTTGTGGATTTCGACAACCGGCTTGCTCCAGTCGATCTCGCAGGTTTCGCGGAAGATCTTCGGGGCGGCTTTAATGTCGGCGGGTTCTGATTGCGGTTCCTGTGGGTAGCTGCCCTCTTCAATGGCGTGCACGGTTTTTACTACCAGGTTCGCGCCCTTGCGCATGAGGCGTTCATATAGTGTACCTGCATTGTCGTCCGGCGAAATAGGCTCTTTGTCCTGGAAGATTATTTTGCCCGTGTCGATGTCTTTTTCGATGAAGAATGTGGTGACGCCGGTTTCGGTTTCGCCATTGATAACGGCCCAGTTGATGGGCGCCGCGCCGCGGTACTGGGGCAGGAGCGAGCTATGCAGGTTGAATGTGCCTTTCGAAGGCATGCTCCATACGACTTCCGGCAGCATCCGGAACGCCACTACTACCTGCAAATCGGCGTTATAGGATTTAAGCTCTTCCAGGAAGGCAGGGTTCTTCAATTTTTCGGGCTGCAGTACGGGTATACCTTGTGATTCTGCGTATATTTTGACAGGCGAAGCCGTTTGCTTTTGCCCCCTGCCCGCTGGCTTATCGGGAACAGTGACGACGGCCACAACGTTAGAATTGTTTTCGACCAGACTTTGTAAACTTGGGACTGCAAATTCGGGCGTCCCCATAAAAATAATTCTCAACGGATTTGACATAGCAGATGGCGCTTTTGGATAAAAATGGTGCTACCATTCACAAATATTGTTAATTTTGTCGTTCTTAACAGAAAATTATGGTGAACACAAAATCATATATCAACCGAAAAGAAAAGGTCTTCTAGCCTTCTACGAGAGTTTCGTTAACTCTGTAGAGCGGTCTTTGAGCCGTTCTTTTTTTTTATGTAGAATTTCAAAAATTAAAAGACTTATAAACAAAATAAAGGTCATGGCTAAAATTTCATACTATA
>DATMSL010000087.1:0-8075 GCA_035565435.1 Dyadobacter sp.
AACATTCAGATTAACCTTTCCTTTTAAATCAACAGTTTGGTTTGCATCCAAAGCGTATGTCTTTCCGGAAACATCAGTAATTGAAACAAGATTTATGGCCCGACGCTGATCCGATACCAAAATCTGCAAAACCGATTGCACTGGATTGGGCGCAAGTGCAACACCTTCTCTCTCATCATTACAATAGACTGTCACCATCCGGGTATCCTGCGTCTTCCCATCTTTATCATATTCTTTAATGCGGTAATAACTACGGTTTAATGCAGCCTCGACGTTAAAGAAATATTCATTCCTTTCTTTCGAATCACCCACCGCCGCTACTTGCCCGATCGCCTCCCAATTCCGGGCGTCGTTGCTTGCGAGAATTTCAAAATAATCTGCATTCACTTCTTCGGTCGTTTGCCAGCTTAGCCGTGCATTGTTACCGCGGCATTCTGCATTGAATTTGCTGAATATCACGGGTAAGGGCCCCAGGCTTTTGGTCAGCGTGTTGTCCCGGGTGATCAGCCATACGTCCGGGTCGAAAACTACTTCTGTGGCTTCAAAACCAAGATTATCGGTAAAAAATTGCCCGCTAGAAGTGTTGTTCAGCACCACCAGCTTTTGCTGGTTAGTATTCGCATTGCGGAAAAGCAACGGAACCGGCAACTGAAAAAAGTTTACCGATGCGTGCGATTGCGTCTGGCTCAGCTTCACCTGCACCGTGTTACCCATCGGGTACCATTCTACCTGGTACGAGGGATACCCCTGGCCGGTAAACCACTGATCGAAAAAATAGGTCAGGTCTTTCCCGCTGGCCGCTTCCAGATGGCTTTTCAGGTTGGCTGTCGTGACGTAGCCATAAGCCAGCCCAGGATCGTTGATGTAGTTATGGACTGCCGTAAAAAACGTTGCATCGCCCAGTATCCAGCGCAGCATATACAGCAAATGCGAGCCTTTAAGGTAACTCAGGCGGTTGCTGAAAATCCGGTTCACGTCATTCACATTATCCACCCACACCGAGCCACCAGGCTGCGATGTAATCGTGTTGATTTCGTTGGCACGGGTCGTTTTGGTATTGGCCGGGTATTTCGCCTCCGTATAAATGCTGGCGAGGTGCGTTGCGAAACCTTCATTCAGCCAGATATCCTGCCAGCTTCCGCAGGTAACCTTGTCGCCAAACCACTGGTGGCCCAGCTCATGTGCGATAAGCGTCTCGCCCATATTGACCATAAACGAGCAGGTCTGATGCTCCATTCCGCCTCCCCAGCCAAATTGTACATGCCCATACTTTTCGTTTTTAAACGGATAATCACCAAACAGGTTACTGAATTGCACCATGGCGTCGAGCGCATTCTGCACACCTCCTTGAAAAGTAGCCTGGCTTTCCGGGTAGCAATAAGTTTTGAAAGGCACATTCGCGCCTCCTACCAGCACGCTATTATCGAGCACATTATAGTTTGTGACCGCGATAGCCACCAGGTAACTCGCGATCGCGTAGCGGTGTTTCCAATGCGTCCGGGTTTTGGAACCCGCAACTGCCGTCTCGCTTTTCAGCAAGCCGTTCGAAGCAGCTTTGTACGTTGCAGGGTGCGTAATGTAAATATCGAGTGAATCGGCCTTGTCGTCCAGGCCGTTTTTGCAAGGCCACCAGTCTCGGCTTCCGTACGGCTCGCTTAGCGTCCATATCACCGGGGTTGCCGACGGCCCATGCGTAGCTACCACAAAAGCGGCATTCGCCGGCGGCGGGGTACCTTCGTAATTGATCGTGACCGAATCTTTCGTTCCAACCCCCAGTGGATTTTGCAAGGTGATCGTCAGCGCGTCCGCGGCATGGGTAAAGACGACGTTGCTTCCATGCTGCTGCACGGATGACACCGTCAGAGCACTCGACAGGTCGAGGGTAATGCTGCTCCCCGCGGCAGTCATTATGAAATGCGGCGTCACGATGCCTTTAATGTAGTTCACCGCAGGGTCAACTTCCCAATCGCAACGATAATACTTCACATCGAAATTGTTGGAAGCCATAACACGCAGCCCCGGCGCATTCAGCCGCAGCCCGGCGCTTCTGCTTTCGAGCACGGCAATATCGGAAGTGGAGAAATCCGCGGAAGACTCCTGGCTCATTGCCCGCACAGCGAACAGCAAAAAGAATAACAGGAAAGGTGTTTTCATGGCGCGCAGTTATACGTAATCACATCACTGTCAATACGCTAACTTAACCATTTGAAAACAATTCTTGACTGTTTTCGCATCAAATGTTCAAACGGAAGATTTCCATCAAAGAGCGGCCAGGCTGTCGCAAAATCCGAGCAGCTTCTGCAAGTCGCCCGCGTGATGGAAATCGACGCGGTTCCCGCGCAGGTAGTGTGTAAGCTGGCGCCTGTTACGCCCGTACACATGCAGGAATGCTCGTCTCGAAGCAGGATGCACGACCCGGTTCTGATCGATCAGAAAATAGGTGGTTTTCATTCGCCACCGGTGCCCGGACGCATTGTTTTGCCATTGAACATGCCCGCCCTGGTTGGTCACCATTTGCACCTGCGTAGCATTTCCTTCAGAAGCAGAAAAATGCTGTCCCGAATGGCTGAGACTATTTCCCGCTATTTCGGGTTGCGTACGTGCAGCCAGCCGGGCTTTTGCTGTCATGCCTATCACCTCCATATCCGAATGGGCCTCTGTAAGGACAAAACGGCGTTCCCCTATTTCGACATAGTCAATCAGATATTTGCCTGTAAACAGCAGCGTATCCGCTCGCGGGTTCAGAAACTGCATCTGGCCGTCCTGGCAATGGTAGTTCAGGAGCGCCTCCTGTTTTGTGCCGTTTCGGAAATGAACGACCCCTTTAACGAATGCGGGAAACAGGTAACTAGCAAACTTTTTTTCCTGGGCATTTTCACCCGCAGGCGTCGCTCCCCGCCCCGCGGCGTTTAACGGCGCGTTCATAGATAGACTTTGAATTAAAAGAGAAGCAAGCAGTACTGTTTTCATAGCAATTTCAGGTTAGGCGTTCGTGATACAACTTCTGCACAAAGGATGTTATCCACTCATTTTCATACCCTTAAATACCCGCTATTTTTTTTCAGTAAGTTTATCGCAGTGACTTTTACAATCTTACTCGGAAACATTTTGAAGAATTTTTCTACAACTATTGTTAAAAGTTCAGCAAAATTCCAAATTTTTAGTAATATTAGTACTACGTATCGATCTCAAAACGTATATATTGCCGTTCAAACGGGCTAGTGCTGCTAGCCAACGTTATTTAACTGTTAAAAATGGGGTCGACGGCACGGTTTTGGTGCCCTTTTTGGCCTACATCAATGGAACAAATGATGGAAATCGGAACAATCAAGGCGGTACATATCTATACCCACCGACGATTATATGTTACGGCCGAGCTAGAACTGAACCTGAAAGGAGTGAGATATACGTTTGGTGGGCATGACGTCTTCGTATCAGGCATGCATGGCGGGGAATCCTCAGATCCACCCTATTTGGGTAGGTTCTTATTCAGGTGCATGCAGGTATGCCGGGTCGACAACTGGGATCAACTGAAAAGCTCGAAAGTACTCGTTGAAATTCAACACGGCAAGGTAGTGGCGATCGCCGACATTTCCGGCGACAACTGGTTCAACCCCATCAAAGAATTCGGGGCAATGGACATGGAAAAAGAACAGATGGAATCCGCTTTCAGGGATAATTCCAAACCTTGGTATCGCCCGAGTCTTCCTCTTCGCGCTCACTATTCCAGTCTGATTTCATAATTCCCATTCTCGCATTTCTCCGGCACAGCCAGTTCGAAGTGTTCCTTTTGGTTCACGCGCAGGTAATTTTCAACTGCAAGAACTGCATCATTCTCCGACTCCGCTCCCGACACTTCCAGAACCACTCCCGGTTCCAGCAGTCCTGTCTCATCACGATTTGTTATGCTTGGCATGGTTGGTTGTTTTTTGGTTTGGAGAGGTCTTAAAACCGTGCCAGGCCATTGAATAAAGCCGGACACTAAAATGCCCGGCTTTTATAACAGCTTCCATTTAAACTATCTCTCCAGAATGCTTGAACGCGTACCTCACGGGATTCTGCCTGGTGTTGTTGAACTGCCGGGAACGGTCGACGACGGGATGGTTGTGCTTTGAGGAACCTGCGCCGGATCGGTGGTTGTGCTCGGAATGGTACTTCTCGGCACATTGCTATTATTTGGGTTCGAGTTTTGTGGCAAGTTTCCGGGAATGTTCGTCCGTGGCACGGCATTCGGATCAGTCGGCGTTACCGGAACTGTCGAAGGCTGCGTAGTAGTGGACGGCGTGGTCTCGCCGCCAGGTACTGTGCTCGACGGCACGGTCGATGGCTGCGTGGTGGAGCTCGGTACCGTGGTTGGTGACGGTTGCGTCACAGTGCTGCCTGGCTTCGCAGCGCCGGGCAAGTCGGACGGCTGCACGATGGCGCCGGGTACCGTTTTAGGCTGCGTGGTATTGGATGGATAAGTCGATGGCTGCGTTGTACTTGGCACCGTGGACGGCGGTGTACTGGACGATGTGGTAGCCGGTGTGGTCGTCTGTGCATAGGCAGCGGCATTACCGAAGGCAACTCCGCCGATCATGGCCAATGCAATGATATTCAACTTCAAAGCTTTCATGACGATCTATATTTAGTTGATGAATCTTTTTCTGTTATGTGATCCTGGCGGGAAAAGAATCGTACCAGAAGTATCCTGGCGGGCATTAAAATTTCACAAAGCGCCCGTCGCATTGCGGGTGATTCAGTTTGTCTCAAACACCCCCCGAAATAGACGTTTTTACACTCGTTCTTTCCACGATTTATTCGTGAGTTTTGTATAAAACTAAATCCAGAAACCAATGGAAAAACAATTGGACACCATGGCCGGCCGCTTGGAGGAAAATCTCGCAACGCACCGGATCGTATCTCAGGAAGAATGGACCAAAGCGCGGAAGGATCTGCTCAAAAAAGAAAAGGAACTTACGCGGCTCAACGATGAGCTCAGCCGTCAGCGACGCGAGCTCCCCTGGGTGAAGGTCGACAAATCCTACATTTTCGACAGCACGGAGGGAAAGCTCTGGTTATCAGACCTTTTTTACGGTAAAAGCCAGTTAATAGTCTACCATTTCATGTTTGCCCCGGAATGGGAAGAAGGCTGCCCGGGCTGTTCCTTCTTGTCCGACCATATCGACGGCGCCAATCTTCATTTGCAGCACCACGACGTGTCGGTGGTGGTCGTTTCCCGTGCGCCATTGGAAAAGCTCCTTGCATTTAAAAAGCGGATGGGGTGGAAATTCAACTGGGTGTCATCCTATGGCAGCGATTTCAACTACGATTACCAGGTATCGTTCACCAGCGAGCAACTCAAAAACGGAACGATCTATTACAATTTCGAATACGCCAAACATGACGAAGGCACCGAATCACCGGGAACCAGTGTGTTTTACAAGGACCGGACAGGCAACATTTTCCACACTTATTCCAGCTATTCCCGTGGCGGCGACATCCTTATCGGCGCCCATAACTACCTCGATCTCACACCCAAAGGAAGAAATGAGGACGGCATTATGGACTGGATGCGCCACCACGACAAATATGAAGATTTCAAAGGCGATCAGGGCAGCTGCTGCCATTAACAGCAGTCTCCCGCGCCTGTTTAGGTACGTAATGATCAAAACACTCGAAGCGCTCCTGAAACTAACAGGAGCGCCGTAGTTCCCCTATTGCCTCCTCCTTCCTCCTGTCATAAAGTAAAACGCAACGCAAAATGCCTTTACAGCATGAGTATCAATGATATCTCATACATCCTAAACCACACGAAGAAGCGTTGCTTCTCCTTTTATGTTTGGAATTAAGCAAATCCAAAAACACGGAAAGAACCTGGTCATTCTTCCTGCCGTCGCTGCATTTGTCGGGCTGGCCGCCTATCAGAAACAGCAGCAAGCCGACCGCTCCTGGGGCACGTACAAAGCTGACGCCGCGAGTACCAGCTATTCGGCCCTGAACCAAATCAACACTTCGAATGTAGGCCAGCTCGAACTCGCCTGGACGCACTCCTATGCGGATATGAAAGACGGCAGCCGTGCAGGCAGCAGCGAATGCAACCCGATTATTGTCGACGGCGTCATGTACACTACATCCGCGAAGCACTGGGCCTACGCTATTAACGCCCAAACCGGCGAACAGCTCTGGGCTTTCGACCCATTTGACGGGGCCGAAGGCGGCGGGGTAAGCCGCGGGGTCACCTATTGGGAAGATGCGGAGCGGTCCGGCGCACCGGACAAACGTATCCTCTTCACCGGTGGCGATAATCTTTTCGCGCTCGACGCACGTACGGGCAAACCTATTTCCACTTTTGGCGACAATGGCCGCGTGAGCATGAATGTCGGGCTGCGCGATGATCCTGCGAGTATCTCGGTAATACCGACTTCACCCGGCATTGTTTACAAAGATCTGCTGATAATGGGGGCCGAAGTTTCCGAACTGTACGGTGCACAGCCCGGCTATATCCGCGCTTACAATTGCAAAACGGGGAAACTCGAATGGACATTCCACACAATCCCGCTACCCGGCGAGCCTGGCTACGAAACCTGGCCAAAAGATGCTTATAAATATGCAGGAGGTGTCAACGATTGGGCCGGGATGAGCCTGGATACGCGCCGCGGGATTGTATTTCTGGCATTGGGCTCTCCGTCGTATGATTTTTATGGGGCCGATCGAAAAGGCGATAACCTCTATGGAAACAGTGTGGTGGCCCTCGATGCCGCGACTGGCAAGTATATCTGGCACTACCAACTCGTCCACCACGATTTGTGGGACTACGATCTCCCCGCGCCGCCCAACCTGGTCACAGTCCGTCGCGACGGGAAACAGATCGATGCCGTGGCACAGGTCACCAAGCATGGATTTGTATTCGTTTTTAACCGCGAAACCGGCGAGCCGCTGTTCCCGATCGAGGAACGGAAAGTGCCGGCATCCCGCATTCCGGGAGAGGTAGCATCCCCTACCCAGCCATTTCCTTTAAAACCCAAGCCATTTGCCCGGCAATGGATGATCGAGGCCGACCTGACGCACTACACCGATGCAGGACGCGATTCGATCGTCAAAAAATTCCGCTCGATGCGCTACGAAGGGCTGTTTACCCCACCCGATCTCAAAGGCACATTGATGCTACCCGGTTCCCGAGGCGGAGCTGAGTGGGGCGGTGCTGCTTACGATCCGGCTTCGACAGTGCTTTTCGTCAAATCCAACGACTCTCCTGAAATCCAGTCGATGAAAAAGGTGGATCTGGAACAGGAAGCCAAAGACCAGACGGTTTACGACCAGGGCAAGACATTGTATATGACCTATTGTGTAGCCTGCCATGGCAAAGACAAAAATGGCGACGAACCAAATTACCCGTCGCTGATCGGTCTGCGCAACCGCATGACGCGCGAGGCCGCGCTTGATAAGATCAAAAAAGGAGGAGGCAAGATGCCCGCATTCGCCTCGGCGATCAAAGGCAAGGAAAAGGGCATCATAGCATTCCTTTACGACCGCCCGCAGAATTCGGCCAAAGTTACCAAGCAAGAAACCGGCCAGACCCAAAAGGGTGCCGACAAGTATCTAAATCTGACCGCTTACGGCCATTTCCGGGATCCGCAGGGAAACCCCGCATTACGCCCGCCGTGGGGGACGCTCAATGCGATCAATCTCAGCACGGGCGACTATGAATGGCAGATACCGCTCGGCAACGACGAAAAGCGCCGGGAAAACGGAGGGCCGGAAACGGGTCAGGAAGGTTCCGCCGGGCCGATCGTCACGGCCGGCGGCCTGATCTTCATCAGCGGCACCCAGGACCGCAAGCTGCGTGCATTCGATAAGAAAACCGGGAAGCTCGTCTGGCAAACCACCCTCCCGGGCGTCGCCAACGCAACCGCCTGCACCTACATGAGCGGCGGCAAGCAATTCGTGGCACTATCCGTCGGCGGCACGAAAGAAAATCCATCAGGATCTGTAATGGCGTTTGCGTTGCCTTGAAGTTATAACCCCGGAAATCGTCCGGGGATTATAAAAATGGGTTTTTAATCAGAAGCTGTCCTTCTATCACCTGTCCGTCC
>DATMSL010000088.1:0-7367 GCA_035565435.1 Dyadobacter sp.
AGTAAATTCTTGTACTATCATTCTCAATACTGATACTATCGTAATGCGCAACTCGCACACCGTAGCAGTTACCATCTTTTTCTCACAGCAGGAAGCCAGTGGTCCAACAGGTCCCGGCAGTTAATCACTTTTTCGGCCAGGTCGTTGCAAACGTAGAAATAGTGGTTGGAGGCCTCAAAGCCCAACCGGCTGTCGCCACCCTGCAATTGCGCCATGCGTTTAGCCAGCGTTATTTCGCGGTGAAGGATATCCTCGATTACCGCAATGACCTCCATGGCTTTTCCCCTTTCCTTTTCGCCGGCGAGCCTATCCCGCGCCGTCACAAATGCCGCCTGGTTAGCTACGCTGCTATAATGTATCGCCACCGTTTCCGCTACTCCGCATTCGGCGGCTAGGGCTTTTCGGGTTTCTGCCGGCAAATTCAACCCAGCGGTTTCCCGACGCAGCTGCGCCTGCGCATTCTCGAAGCTCGCGGCCACTTTTTGTATTTGGGAAATAAAAGCTTCGATGGGATAATTCGCACGCCAGGCATTCACATCGTCATACGCCAGGCCTACCATACTCGCCTTATAGCCGGTAGGTTTCGGCCATAGCAAATTCGACGGACCTGCCTGCAAAGGCGCCGAATATACCACGCCTACATGGTACGGAAACTCGCTGAATCCCTTGCTGTATTCGCGCCAGGCATTTGTTACCGCTTCACCGGCCGCTCCATACCGGCGTGCCGCTACTTTCTGCATGGCTTCCAGGCCGCTGATGTGTTTACTGCCGCCCATTTCGGCTACGACTTCCAGATTGGGAGATGGGTAGCCGCCCAACGTCCAGCCGAGCATAAGGCCGTCGACCCCGGCATTGCGCAGGTTTTCCGCGTGCCGCGCGACGTTCTCCACCGCCGGAATGTAGGGGACCGCCGCAATTTCCCAGGTACAGCCTGCCTGGATCTTCGCAATGGTTTTCAGCCCGTTTTTCCGGGCTATTTCCCAATGCCGCGTCGCCCGTGGCCCCGGACCGACCGAAGAGATGGAATATTCCCCTACTTTATTTTTCACTCCGCCCCTGGTGATTTCAAGATCCCATTCACTTACACTCATGAGCGCAGCGCTTTTAGGCAATGCAGGAATGATTTCTTCTGCCCAGCCCGTTTGCCAACCCCAATCCCACACGATCAAACCGGGCCCTTTTTGCTGTTTAACTGTTGCCAGTCCCTGATTTATACCTTTCAGGTAAAGCTGGTTCAGCTCGGCGATTACCGCCGACGGACTCCTTTGAGAGCAGCGCGGGCATTCGGCGCCTTTCCCGTGGGACCAGCAGTTGGTATGGTTCTCCGATGCGGTAATTGAAAAGAAGCCCGCCAGCCCGGGCACCCGGGAAGTAATCGTAGCCATGGAATCGACGAGGTATTTCTGAACGTCGGGGTGACTGGTACAAAGGGCCGCCTGCTCACCGATCTGCACGCCTTTCAGTTCTGGATGTTTCTCAAAAAAAGCCAGCGGCATAAAGCGGGGTTCGTTGAGGTACAGGTAAATCCCGATACCGTGTTTTCCTGCCTTGCGGACCAGTTTTTCGAGGTTTTCCAGCCGTTGCTCCCAATGCTCACTCAAAGCCGGGTCCCACGGGAACGGGGTGAGTTTTGAAAGTACAATATGCAGCCACGTTCCGTCCATGCCCGAAGCCTCCATTTGAGCCAGGTAACCGTCGGGGTACGGGTCAATGTCGGGTTGCAACAGGGGATCACCGAAAAGGGCAAAATAGGCGTAACCGAATCGTGGCGAAAAACCCGACGGACGTGGCTCGCCAGTATTTCCCGGCGCTTTAGACAATTCCTTTACAAATTGAAAAAGCGGCTCGCTATGCTGCGGCAACCCATTTCCAAACTCTTCCCGAATTACATCCGACAGCCACTTTTCGCGACTTTTAGTCCCCTCCGAGGAGGCTTTAAACCGGATCGGCTCACATTCCGGCTTGATACTTCCGAGTTTAATGTAAAAAAAGTCGTCTTCCTGCAATGTAAAGGTCAGCTGTTCATCCGTCCAGTCCAGCAATTCCAGCATTTGCTCCCTGGGCAGCAGGTGCCAGTTGCGCCGGATCACTGTCAGGTAACTTCGTTGCTTCTGGTCGGGCGGAATCGGTTTCGCCTCAGGCAATCCTATTGCCGCGGCCAGTTGAAGTATATCCGCAGGTTTCGCCCCTGTTACCGCTGCAAGCCTGTCGACAGGCACCAGCCCCCAGTTCCTCCACAAAAACGCGTGCAGCCTGTCCGGAAAATGGGACAATGAAAGGGCTTGTTTTTGGATGGAACGGATTGCAAAAGATGAAGGCACAGCGAATAAGCCAGCCGTGGCCAGTGTAGCTGTTCTCAAAAACTCTTTTCGTGTAAACGTCATTTATGATAAGGGTTAGGATTTATAGTGATCTTTTCTTGATATCCAATCCTATTTTACGACTACTGTTTGTCCCACCAAACCCTTGTTTTGAAATTGTCTGTCCCCTGACGCGCCACCGCCGCATTATAATTGGCGGCATTCAATACCGGCTCGTCCTCGGGATAGCGTAACCTGCGCGGGTAAGTCCCGTCGGTTTCGTTGCTCGGATAATTGATGGGTGTCAGCCTGGGATAGCCTGAGCGACGAACATTTGCGTAGGCTTCGAGACCATTCATAAAGCAGGCCGCCCAATACTGGGTATTGATTTGTTCGTACGCTTTTTCCTTATCGGCTACACCTACGAAAGGATTAGCCGTAAGGTAGGCATTAATTTCGGCATCAGTAATAACCGCTGATGCGTCGTATTTCGCCAGGTTCTTCATGGCCCCGGCTACACCGTTTTTATATAGTGCTTCGGCGTCACCGCTTATCCATCCGCGAATCGCCGCTTCCGCCAGCATCAGTTGGACTTCCCCGTAGGTTAAGCCCATTCTCGGGCCATCGAGTTTGGCGTAAATATCACGGTTGATACCCGAATATTGGTGCTGGTCTTTCGCGTTGTCCCAGCTTGGGTCAGTTTTAATAGTTACCAGATTGAAACCGTTCGGCATGCCTTTCTGCACAGCGGGATCCGTATTCTTGGTAGATGCTTTGGAAGGATCCGAATAAACGGCCACCATGTATTTCAGACGCGGGTCGTTACGGTTTTTCATGTAGTTGAAGATCGTTGCGCTGATCTTGCCCGGCGATACGCCCGATACGGACAACGTCCAGCTTTCCCCGTTCACAAGGGATTGGTTCGCGCCGGTTTTGTCCGGAAACCTGACGTACATATTGTCGTCGACGGACGTAAATACGCCGCCGTCAAACGCTTTTTTCACCCAGGTTTCGGCAGTTGCCGGTTCTACTTTCTGCAACCGCATACCCAAGCGCAGCATCAGGGAGTAGCCGAATTTTTTCCACTTCGCCACATCACCTCCGTAAACAATGTCGGCTGTGACGGGCCCCTTCGATGCGTCCAGCTTGGCCGTCGCGTCTTCCAGTTCACTGAGCATATGGTAGTAGATATCCTTCTGCGTATCGTACTTCGGCTTGTAGTTCTGGGCAGAAAAACCCTGGTTGGCCTCCGAATAAGGCACATCCCCGTACAGGTCCGTCAGGCGATGGTATATCACCGTTTTCCAGATTCTGGCCATATTATGAAGATTGCTCAGCTCCGGCTTGTCCTTCGATAATTGTATGGCGTCTTCCAGCAGCTTGCTTCCACCGTTCACCGCATTGAATGTGTTCTTCCACAGGCTCTCGCTTCCGCCTTTGTTATACACATATTTGTCCCCAAAGAAATCGAATGTTCCCGCGTCGCTCAGTGTCGCGAAATGCTGGACGAAAGGCTCGGTATAATGCAGGGAAGCCCCGTCGTCACCCCTTGACGAAAATAGCTGTGCGGAGGTAAACAGGTAAGCCGGGCTAAATCCCTCAGCAGTAGCTGCATTGGGATCTTTGTTGAGTTGTTCAAAGTCACCGTCGCAGCCGGGCAGAAGCACCGTGCCGACAGCCAATAGAACGTTTAATATTTTTTTCATTTTAAACAGGTTTTGATTCATTCCCGATTTAGAATTTCAAATTCACGTTAAAGCCGTAGCTTCTGGTTGGAGGAAGCTGTGTCGATTCGATCCCCTGATCGTTACCGGCCGACAAATTCGTTTCCGGGTCGATCCCCGGCGTATGTTTCAGCAGGGTCTGAAGGTTTCTGCCAACGAGCGATACGCTGGCGCCCTTCACGAAGCCGATTTTTTCGTACAATGCGCGCGGCAGGTTGTAGGTCAGCGACACATACCGGAGTTTGATAAAACTTGCATTGTACAGATAGTCGTCGAGCGCGTCGCGGCGCCTAACGATAATATCTCGGTTGTTGACCTGGGCTGCCGTCACCAGCACCTTGTTCTCCTCGCCGGTCTCGGTCACACCCGGCAGCACCACGCCATTCGCCCTTCCGAGCAATGAGCGCGGAGACATTCCGCGGTGTTCCAGGTTGTAGTTGGTATTCGAATAAATCAGTCCTCCGAATTTGCCATCCACCTGCGCCGATAATGTAAATGACTTGTAGCTGAATGTGTTGGTGATACCGGTTGTGTACCGCTGAATACCCGACCCGAACGCCTTCACATCCGTAGGTACGATGGGCAAGCCTTTGGCGTCCATCACATCCCGGCCATTGGCATCGCGCTTAATAGTGCGCCCGACTATCTGAGAATACTCCTCTCCTACCACCTGTTTCAGGAAAACCTTCGTGGCCGTCCCTAGCAGGAACTCGTTGGTCGAATTGGAGATTTTCAGGATCTTGCTCTTGTTGTAGGCTACGTTGAGCGAAACATCCCAGCTGAAATTCTTCGTAGTAACAGGCCGTACCGTAAACAGCATTTCAACACCCCGGTTGCGAAGCTCCCCCACCGTCACCACTGCACCATTATAACCGGTAACCGACGAGACGGTTTCCGTAGTAATATCATTTTTGGTAGACCTGTTATAGGCTGCCACGTCGATCCCCAGCTTGCCATTGAACAGCCGCAGGTCCAAACCCGCCTCCAATTCGTTCACGCTCAGCGGGCGAAGGTTTTTATTGGGGACCACGGCCTGGTTGATCGTGCCCAAAGGTTTGCCGTCGTAGCTGTAAGGCAGCACCCCGTACGTCAGATTGAGCTGGTAAGGGTCTGTGGCCCCGCCCACCGATGCATACGACACTCTGAATTTGCCGAAACTGATGGCCTTGGGCATTTCAAACGCATCGGAGAATACGTAGCTAAGACTGGCCGACGGATAAAAGTAGTTGTTCGACTCAGGACTGAGGGTCGAGAACCAGTCGTTCCTGCCGGTCACGTTCAGGAACAGGTAGTTTTTATAAGCCAGCTCCGCGGTACCGAACAGCGAGTTGATCTTATTGTCCATAATACTGGTGGTCGTGTTCCGGACCGAAGTATTGTTAATGACTTCCAAACGGGGTGTGATAATGCCCGACCCGCTGATATTGGTACCATTGCTGTGCTGCGCCATGAGGTTACCACCCGCATTGACCACCAAATTGAAGTCCTTGTTCAGCGCCTTGTTGAGCCCGATCATCCCTTCAAAATTTCGCTCATAAAAGTTGGTCGTGATCTGGTCGATCTGGCCGTTGGGACGATAACCGGTACCCTCGGGGACAATTTTATTGATTTGATAGGAAAACATATCCTGTCCGACCTTCCCCTGCACAAACAGCCAGTCGGTGATGTTCCACCGCGCGTTGATCGCCGCAATGAACCGGTCCTTCTGCGTATTGTTTTTGATCTGATTGAGGGCGTAATACGGATTGGTAGCGCCCAGGTCGGTGCCGAGGACTTTCTCTTTGAATGTAACGGGGTCATACCCGGGAGCCAGCGCGCTGGTAGGCATGTTACTGTTTACAAACAAGATCGTTCCCGCACTGTTGGCATTGTTCGTTTCCAGCACGTAACGGTTATCTACTTTTTCGTTGATATAGTCGACATTGGCGCTGATCGCGATGTTTTTGGTAGCATTTTGATTGATGCTCAGGCTGACGTTGTCCCGGCGCATTTTCGCATTCGGAATAATGCCTTTGTTGCGCATATCTGTTACCGCGAGCCTGAAATTCCCCTTATCCCCGCCCCCGGTAAAGGCTATGTTGTTGGAAGAAGTATACCCGTTGCCATAGAAATCCTTCAAAACCTGGTCCTTCACGTACGAATAGGGCCTTTCCACGCCATCCAGCTGCACAACCATCGATCCGTCGTAAGGCGCACCCCAGTGATTTTGCCCGTGCGCCGCCGCAACGCCGACGCCCGACGGTTTCACGCCATTATAGCCCTGGCCATATTCCTTTTGCAGGTCCCAGATAAAATACGGCACCTCCACGGTATTGTTGGAATTGAATTCGATACCGATACCCTTGTTGCCCCTCCCCGATTTGGTGGTGATAATGATCGCGCCGTTTTTGGCCCTCGATCCATACAATGCCGCGGCAGCCGCTCCTTTGAGGACAGTCATATCCTCCACATCGTCGGGATTGATGCTGGATATGTTATCCCCCCAATCGGGATTGTCGCCCTGGGTCTTTCCGAACTTTGTATTGTTCATCGGAATCCCGTTGATGATAAAGAGGGGCGCATTGTCGCCTGTAAGCGAAGTATTGCCCCGGATGGTGATCCGGCTCGACCCCGCCGGCCCAGTCGCTGCTGCCGAAACGTTTACCCCTGCGACTTTGCCGGCCAGCGAGTTGCCGATGTTGGTTTCCCTCGTCTTCGTAAATGCACTCCCTTCCACCCTGGTTACCGAATACCCCACCGCCTTAACCTCCTTCTTGATACCCAGGGCTGTGACCACCACCTCGTCAAGTGATTTGGTGTCGACAGCCAGTTTTACTTCCAGGACGGAACTGCTGCCAACAGTGATTTCCCGAGGCTGGTACCCTACAAATGAAAATACCAGGACGGCGTCCGGCCCCGGCGCCTCAATCGTGAAGTTTCCATTCGAATCGCTACTCGTGCCCTGCTGACTTCCTTTCACCAAAATATTCACACCCGGCAGGCCATCCCCTTTTTCGTCGGTTACTCTTCCCTTCACCGTTTGAAGTGCTGCCGGATCTGCTATACTCCTACTGAGCGCAATTCTGGCCCTTACGGTTTCAAGCGGTCGGGCCGCATAAATGGGAGCTGTCAGGCCCGCAAGAGCGATCAGCAGGCAGCACCGCTTGCAACAACTTGTAAAGCGTGTACCAGATTCTGGTAAAACTTTTTGTTCCATGGACTTAATTGGGTTAAGTTTTGAAGGGATCCACAAAATGCTTAGCGACTAAGTCATAGGTGGATACAACTACATGTACGGTTCTACATTGCAATCAGGCCTACGGTCAGTACAATTTTTTAGAAATAAATTCCAAAATAACTTCGT
>DATMSL010000089.1:0-4265 GCA_035565435.1 Dyadobacter sp.
CATGACGAGTTACTTCCTGCTTCCATTCGCCTTCGTTTTTCATGCAGCACTGCTGACTTGCGAAAAACCGGCTCCCAATGTTGCCAGAAACAAAACAATCGACTCAACCGATACCATCATCGAAGAGAACTTTGTCTTCAAAGGCGAATTCTACGACAATATGCCCAATGCCTTTGACGGAGAATTGATCATGGTTCCCGAAGACTTCGTACCTATCGATGTAGACACACAGCCCCAGTTTCCAGGCGGACAAGTCGCACTTCAGAGATACATTGACAAATACCTCGAAATACCACCCGCAGTCCGGCGCCTGAAAGTAAAAGGTAAAGTATACACGTCGTTCATCATCTCAGAAACGGGCGAAATACAGGAAGCCACGGTAGTCAAGAGTTTGCAGCACAATTGCGACCAGGCGGCATTAACACTGATTAATTACATGCCCAAATGGAAACCGGCAGTCAAAGACGGCACACCGGTAAGTGTCAGGCATTATCTCGAAATACCTTTCGATTACCATGACCGCTAGGCATTATTTCCCTAGTTGCCGCTTGAAAAACTTCCACGACTCCTCGAACATATCAAAATCCGTTACGAACTCGTGCTTGCCGTTGATTACTTTCAGCAAAGTCACCTCGGGCTTGCCTTTCTTTTGATAGGTGTATTTCTCCACCGTGATATTATTGGAAGTATCGCCATCCGGCATGATGGATTTCACGGGCTCACCGGAATATCCGTCGAGCTTTGCCCAGTACTGAAATGACTGGTCCGTAGACCGCACTGTCCCTAACGTAACGCCCGGCGTTGTTACTTCACCTCCATTGTAAGGATTAGTCTGGTCAGCTGTTCCATTGGTGATCATAACAGGAAGCGGTACATTCATGGGCGCGCAATCCATATTCTCATCAGTAGGAAGGTTGGCAACGATCGCAGAAACTGCCCTGATTTTGCCTGGCATTGTGAGTGCGAGCTTGTACGACATATGTCCGCCACCCGAAAAGCCAGTCGCAAAAACCTGCTTTTTATTGATTTTATATTTCGAAGCAAAAAGGTCTATTAGCGCATCGAAAAACGCTTCCTCATTCAGGTTCTGCACATTGGCTATCGCCGTGGAGGCTTTACGGCATTCATTCCAATATCTCTTGTACCCACCCGGATACACCACTACCACATTATCCGACTCCGAATGCGATTCCAGCTTCGCTCCCCGGCGTACCTGGCCCATCGGTTCCCCGCCCGACCCGTGCATTACGAATACCAGGCTGGCACCGGGTTTCACTTTCACAGACGGGTTATAGGCGTACACCCGGTAATGCCCGTCAATTAATAATGAATCCAGTACGTGCTGGGCATTGGCGGAAAATGCAACGAGGATCAGGAATGCGGAAAGTAACTGCTTGAACATGGACGATGAAATTGGATTTGTTCATGCAAGTTACATAATCCTGCTTTCAAACATCCACACATGTCCAAACGGATCCACGACGTCTCCTTGCCGGTATCCATAGTCGTAATCCTGTGCCGGCGAGGTAACCTTTGCTCCCGCAGCCGCCGCTCTTGCCATGTAAGCATCCACATCGTCCACGAACAGACCTATCGTCACCGTCGATCCTTGATGACGCAATGGGCTAAACAAAGCAGGATTCCGCGTCTCCTCATGCAAATGAAAAACCGCGCCGTTGATCGATAGCTCCGAAACATGAATTGTGCCATCGTCGTTGCTGAAACGGCGAAGTTCGACCGCTCCCAGGCCCTTAATATAAAAGTCGACATCCCTCACGCCGTTCGGAATGTAAAGTTCGGGAGCAAAAGTTGGGGTAGTTGTTTTCATCCTATTACTTCTTCAACATTCGTTCGATAGCCTTCAAAACCGCCTCGCGGTTCTTAGCGGCTTTAATAAATTGCGGAAGCTTCTCGACCATGGTCGTAATCCGCATCGTTTGCCTTTCCCGCAGCCTTGCGGTCACATAATTACGAATTTCAAGCAAATGCTCCTTGTTACTGGCCCAAAGTGTATCTCCTTTGATATTTTCCTGAAACCAAAGCCGCAGACCAAAAACAGGATCCGTCAGTCTTTCGGAGCTATACTTCAACCGATAGGGCACATTATTAGGCTTATACACTTCGGGTACATGGCAGTGCGGGCAAGAATATTTCAGTTCGGCCACCCTTTCCTTGTTATTAGGAATACTCACTTCGATGGACTCTCCGCAATGGCCGCAAGTACGACTGACCGTTGCTGTATAACGCAAACGCTCGTCAGCAGTTTCCGCATAATTGCAATGATGGCATATCAGTTTATCATCGCCTATAAAAACCAAGTCTCCTTTAATAACCCGCGCTGCTTTGGTACATTTCGGACATTCCACCCAAAACTCCTTCGCGTACGCATAACGCGTCGTCGGCGGGCCTGCATAACGGTTAGCTTCGCTTTCCATGTCGTCACTTTTTAATGGTAATGTCAGGAGCTGATACCCTTGCGACCTCGGCAATCAACGTCTTCCGTTCAGCTTTTAACCGGGTCAGAAACGGCTGAATGTCCTTTCCGTAAGCACGGTTACTAAGCGCATACAGCAATATACCCTTTTGCCCGGATTTTGCCGTAACCGCTTTGAAACGGTACACATCGTGTTCATAAATACTTCTTCCATCGTCGGTCGCCGTCTGTCCGAGCAGGCAATCGATGATCTTCTCGCCGGTAGCAGCATTTCCGATCACTTCGTAATTGACGTCCAGCGTCTTTTTCAATTGATCGAGTTCGCGGAGCTTGGTGCGCACCGCGTCATCGACACTGGCTATTCTCACTACAAAATCAATGGTAATCATTGACTTGTAATTTGGAAAATTATCGCCGGCCACCAGGTATTCCTGCTTGTAAAGCGATGCGTCCGGATGCGAAGACCAAATCAATTGATAGCTCTTCTTTTGGAATACAATGGGTCCTGGAATACCCATGTAATTGACGACCGGCTTATTGTTCTGACCAACACTTTGCACCGAAGCCAACGGCAGAAAAGCCAGCATTAGAGTAACCGATTGAATAATCATTTTCATGCGTGTATGAATGATGTGCGAAACAAGAATGCAAGGTCCGGCTTACCGCTAAACCGGATTGCAAACTTATGATGTCATTCAGCCAAACGCAATGTACCGAGGATCCCAAACGCATTACAAAACCATTGATCCACAATATTTTGAGTTAACGGCACATACTTTAACCCTGCACCTTGGCAAGATAGGTATCCAACTGTCCCCAGGTACCTTCATATCCCTGGTTCATACTGGCATTCAAGTCTGTGAAAGTTTTTTCTTGCTCCGGCGTGGCATTTACCGGCTCGGCGTAAAGAGTCAGTGTGGTAATACCGTTGGTTTCACTCAAAGTAATACGGTTATAAACCTCCAATGGAAAATCGATCGGAAAGGGCGACGAACTGATATTACCATCCGGATCGGTGAAAGAGCTCAGAAACTCAAGGGAATCCGGCTGTTGAATCTTCTGATAGCGGAAAAGCGCCCACATGAGCAGCCCGTTGTTATCTAGTTTATAATGAGTCCTTCCGCCTTCACGAAAGTCGAAACTCAGCACGGTGAGTGTAGATCCTGCCGGTCCCCACCAGGCTGCGAAGGCTTCCCTGGAAGCGAAAGCGCTGTAGACCAACGGCCGCGGCGCTTTGAATTGGCGTACGATTTTAAGTTCTGCTTTTGGCGTTACCTGGTTTTCCATGTTATTGATCGGATTGATTGTTGTTTTGAATTCGGTTCAGATAATGATCGAGAGAATCGAACTGCGTGTTCCAGAACTGTCGGTACTGATCGACCCAGGTGGACACTTCCTTCAACGCATCCAGTTTCGCCTCGCAATACCGCTCCCGCCCTTCCTGCCTCACCATCACCATTCCGCATTCCATTAAGATCTTAATGTGCTGGGAAACAGCTGGCCTGCTGATCGAAAAGTTCTCGGCAATGGCATTCAGGTTCATGGATTGGTAAGCGATCAGGTTAATAATCTGCCTTCGGGTAGGATCTGCAATCGCCTGAAAAACATCTCTTCTTGCTTCAATGGACATATATGTAAGTATTTACTTACACAATACTAAATGTAAGCATTTACTTACGCAAATTTCCGAAGCAGAATTTTTCCAAAACTTTTACAATCAATGGAAATCTGACTATTTGAGCCGTTTCGGGGATCCCTTATCGAGCTTCCTGATATTCTCGGCCGGTGGAAGATTTTCAGGCATTGTACCGCCCAATTCGAAAAATAGCAT